>CALGPD010000173.1 GCA_937960625.1 uncultured Spirochaetia bacterium
GTACTAGATGGGAATTTGAGTTTAAAGTAGAAGGCGCGTATTCTGAATCCAATCATAAAAAAACTAAAAATAAACATTTGTTTTATTTTAATCCGGATGTTATGCTGATTCTTAATAAATTAACATTATTTTATTTAGCAAGTATTCAAACAGCTGAGTTTCAGGGTGTATATATTGGAACTTCTCATCAGCTAGGGTTGAGATTGATTTTTAAATCCAATTGGTGGTTTGCGTTATATTTTTCCATTTCGCCCATATTGTTTGAATATGAGGAAAACTGGTCAAGGGAACTTAATAAAAGCATCTTGCGTTTTTCCATCCGTCCCCGCCTTGTTTTCAGGTTTTCAACAATAAAAACTGATTATTTATAACGTTTTATTATCAGCCTAAAATTAATCTTTTTAAAGATTATAAAACCGAGTTCAGAACTTTGCTGAAACTCAATATATCAGGAATATTTGTATTATCCGCGCTGTTTAAGTGGGAATTTTTATCCATGCCTATACAAAGTGGAGTAAAAAAATCAGACTATTCAATCACAACTTCTATTGGAATAGAAATTGAGTAATTGTACTATTTATTATTAAAGTAGAAAACAAAATTAACGTGCAGCCCAACTTGATGAGTACGGCTGTCCGGTTCATAGTACATCTTGTAATAATCCTCAATTTCGCTTCTACCTATTTTAGAATTGTTATACCATAGAATAAACATTAAACCGTATTTTTTTGATAAATAATATTCTATTGGGATTTCAATCCTGAAATTTGTTTTATTTCCCAAATTAACTGAAACGTCTTTATCTAAGTTTATATCTGTAAAATAAAACTTTATTAAGCTGTAAACCATAATTTTAGTTGAAAATTCAATTCCAATGTTCATTGATTTGGAAATTCTAAAGTTGATATTGATTCCCAGAATAAAGTGAAGCCAGCTATAATCTTCACGGTATCCGTTTATTTCAGGATTAATCCACCGTATCCAGTACCTATATCCGATGCCGGTGAATAAAGCAATGCGGACTTTGTTTTTAATGTAAAAAGCATAACCGGTTTTTAGCTCAAACAGATTTAAGAAATGATTTGAGATGGATGTATAAACATTCAAAGTGGATGTATCTTTGCCGCTGTAAGATGTTGGGAAAAACGCGGATTCAATATTCGCGGCTATAAATAGATTAAATTTGAATTCATATTGAAAACGCAAGTTTAAGCCTAAAATAACGCCCAGTTCCTGGGAAAAGTTTTCAATATATTGCCCCGGTTCATCAATGGTTTCAGAATAATCAAACGAATAAAGAGAAATGCCCGGAGCGAAATAGTTTGTCCTAAATGAAAATAAATTGGAATTTAATATAAAAATGAATATTGCGTTTATTAAAAAGTATCTAACTATTATCTTAGTTTTCATTTTATCTCCGCTTTTGCAAGTTTATTTTACTATATGAAAATAGTCAATAATATATTTTTCAATATTCAAATAAAAAAACCCCCGGTTAACCGGAGGTTTTTCTTTTGCCGACTTACAATGAATTACTAGTAAGTGCGTTGTATCATTTGATACTGAATAGCAGCTGATTTGTTTTTCGCGTTAAAGTGCCCATAAGGATATGAAGTATACGTTTTAGTTTTATAAGCACCTGATAGCTTGCTGGTATAACTTGCTCTTGCACCTGCGATTTCATCAACTGTTGACATAATTACATAAGTTCTAGTTGTTTTTCCAGCCATCTGATTATCATCTTGTAAAAGTTTACCAATGAAATAAGATGAACTAGGAATTAACCATGTCATGTAATTAGGTGGATATAAGAAACCTGTGCTTGAAGAACATGTTGGAGTATAAACACTTTGGAAATAGTACCATCCCCACTGATAGCCACATGTTGGCAGGCCATGGTTTGCGCCGGCAATAGCTATAAAAGTATCAATTTTGCTGTAAAGATTTCCATCCTTCATAGCTTTTCTCGTTGATGTAACACCTAAAGAATGCGCAATAACAGTAACTTTTTTACCTGTGTAAGAATAAACTGCGTTGATAAAGTTTTTAATTCTGTTAGTGAAAGACGATCTGTGGTCATTGTACGCTGCTTGCATCGCGCTTTCATAGCCGTAGTTAACAGCATAAAGTTCAGAGTCATTCCAACCTTGTTGTCTTAGGTACTGGTATGTATACCACCAACCATAAGAGTCAGAGCCGCCGCCATGAGCTCTAGCTGCGTTACCGTGAATCATAATAACTACTTTTTTAGAACCGCTCGGAGCAGTATTTGTTCTGTAGCCGCCGAATCCACCGTCACCAAAGCTATAGCCGTGTGAAGAAAGCCATGACGCAAAATGCGGACCAAAGTTGTCATAGTCTGCATGGAAAGTAGTCCAACTTGGAATACTTGTAGTAGCACCTGCTGCAGGTGTTCCTGGTACGTTAGAGCCGCTGCCGCCTGGGGCACATGCTAAAGCAAAAGCCAATAGCACCACTGTAATTACACTGAAAAGTTTTTTCATTCTGAATCCTCCCTAAAATAAATAATTTTAATTGATTTGCTAACTTTACTAAGTTACTTCTATCTACAATATATTTTAGAATTTAATTCTTTTTTTGTCAATAAAGTTTTTTTTAATTTTTAACAAAATTTTCATATTATTAAAATTTTTTTGATATATTTATTAATTATTGAAAAATTTGTATTATGATTATATTTATGTGTATTTTTTTCTTATTTTTTCACATTGAGGGGAATTCTATATAGCTTTTAGTTTCTACTACAGGGTTATTTTACAAGCATTGAAATTGAAATGTTTTGATAATGTTTAATGAGTTCTTTTAGTTTATTATCAATTTCAATTATTTCGTTTACTGTTTCTAAATAAATAATGCTTTTAATTTTTCCTGTGTCAGCATATGAAGAGTATACGCTTTTTATTCCCCTTGAATAAACATGCGGATTTAATTTGTAAACATTATGTTCTGAGGCATCCTTAACGTATACCGCTTTTTTTCCTAATACAGCGTCACGCATAGCTTGTTTGCAGATTTTTTTTGAATTTATTTCGCCTGAATTGACATTTACGCCCCCAAGGCATTCCATTTTTCCGTTAATTAAAGCGAATAGATATCCTGCTTCAAATCCTGAATATGATAATATATATTCAAACAAAACTTTAATTACTTCTTCATTGTTTTTTGCGCCTGTAATATGGAGTATTTCATTAATAATAGGGCTTAGGGTATAAATTCCTTCAGGTATGGGTTTTATTTCTCTCCGCGGTAGTAAATGAACAGCTTGTTTGTTCTCCGCGTTTTGAATTGCTTGATGCCGGATTGTTACTCCTGTAACTTTTTCATTAGCATCATCAGTAATCTTATCTTCAATATTTAAATTTTTATCCGTTATTTGTATTTTTTGTTTTGCGTTGTTTAATATCGCGGAATATTTTTCAATTATCATCGATGTCGTTAGTTTATCAAAGGCCTGTAATGCTTTTTTTTCAATTTTTTCTGCCTTTTCAATATTTCCTGAATAGTATAGAAAAACTGTATATTCGGTAAACGTTTTAGATTTTGTAGAAGGGTAATTCAATTGATCCGCGTATTCGCATGCCTGAATAAGATTTTTTTCAGCAGTCTCATGATCCGGATTGTGTTTTAAATAATGCGCTTTTCCTAATATTCTATGAAATTCAGCCGCATTATAAAGATTATTGATTTGCATTACTATTTTTAAACCTGCATCCGCTGTTTCAATGGCTTTTTCATATTCACCAATATCAAGATAAGCATCTGCTAATGTTTCAAAAATAAGGTGCAAGCCAATTTTTATGTTCCATTTATTAGAGTAATCTAATGTTGTACTTAAAAGCTGAATAGCTTCTTTATACTCTTTGTCATTATATTTTGAAAGAGAAAGAGTGTAATACCCTGAATAAATCATTTTGTGGTTGTCTGTTTTTTTTGATAACTCAATAACCCTTTGTTCAAAATTATTACCCTTTTTAGTTTCTCCAATCCAAATATAAGTCGAACCCACTAGGTGATAGGTTGCGATAATTGATTGAGGTTCAACTAAAAACTTTAAATAATATTGTGTTTTGTCAATATTTTCTTCGGCTTTTTGCTTCATGCCTATTCCGCCATAACACCATGCAATTATTCCATAACATCTTGCCATGTTATATGGTTCGCTTTCATCTGTATATTTAAGGCTTTTTTTCAATTCTGTAATTGCTTTATAAAATTCACCTTTAAAAAAATAAGCCCCTCCAATAACCTGATACGGCGTTGATAATAAGGCTTTTATCCCAAGCTCCTCGGCAATAGGAATACATTGATTGAAGTATTGTATAGCAGCGATCTGATTTCCCAGCAAATATTCCATCTGGCCATGCCAATAATAAAATTTTGCCATATTTTCTTTGTTTTTTGATTCCTTAACGATTGTTTTAATATTATTTAATAAAGTAATCCCCTTTTGAGAATTTCCTGAAAAAAGAATTGCTCTTATTAATATAAAAGTAATTTCTATTCTATTGGCAGCTATTAAATCTTCATTATTTAAATACCTAACCGTATCAAGAGCTTTTTCGCAATAGTTAATTGCTTCTTTATAAGAATTGGTTTCAAGAGCCTTTTTTGCGGCTTTTTTTAAATATTCTACTCCTTTTTCCAAATCATTTGAACTTGAAAAATGGAATGCCAGTTCGAATACGATGTTTACATCATTTATAAAGTATTCTTCAAAGTATCCGCCGCAAATCTGATGGAAATTTGCTTTATCTTCAGCATCAATGGACTTATAAAGAAAGTTTTTTACTTTTAATGAAGTGAATGTATAGTTTCCGCCTTCTATTTTTTCAATAATAGCTAAATTAACTGCTTTTTCTATTGCTTGTGAAATATACGAATAATCAAAAAAGTCAGGATTTTTGAAAGTGATATTTTCAATCAACATTGAATTAAAACTTCTGCCGATTGCAGCGCAGTATTTTAACACTTCTTTTTCATCACTATTCAGATTTTCCAGCCTGAATATGAGTAAATCCTCAATTGTTTTTGGTAAAATCAGAGAATCCATTTTGACCGGAGAATAAGTAATATTTGATTGATTTATATCTATAATATTACGGTCATGCAGTAGCTTAACAGACTCGATAATCATTTTTGGAGTTGTATTAATCCTCCGGGAAATGTCTTGTATTAGATTGTCTAAGTTTTCAATTTCTCCGGGAAGAATATTTTGAATTAAAACTCCTGTATCTTCAATGTCAAAGTCTTCCAATACATAATGGCTTAGTATTGAATTTTTGTTTTTCATTTTTTCAAGCAGAAATTCAAATTTTTCTTCACTTCCCGTTTGGTATGTAAATATAAAATGTATAGGAACCTTTGACCCTACTATGCTGTCTATTGCTTCAATAGAAGATTTATCACAGTACTGAAAGTTATCCAAAAAGACAATAACGTGATGGCTGTATTGCCCTAAATTCATTAACAACACTTTTATTAATACGCTGAGTGATGAAGGCCCCTTGTCAATATCCAAATATTCATCAAGTTTGGGGAAAAGTTTAATCAATTGCGCGTTATTTTTATCAAGCCCTCTTATAATGGAATTTGCCATCTGGCTTTTTAATTCAGGGTTTTTGTCTAGTATTTCAAAATATTTATTGACTATTCTTGAGATACCTGATAACGGGATATTTTCGTGAAAAACATTAAATGATAAATAAATAAAAATATTTTCGTTAATATGTTTTTCAATTTCCTGAGCATATCTGGACATGCCCATACCTTTATTTCCTGAAAGTAAAGTATAGGTTTCGGTTCTAAATTTTTCTGAATAATTTTTTATAATATTATTTAATATTGATTTGCGCGTTTTTCCTGTGAATTCAGTTTTGGTATTAATCACTTATGCTCCGATATATATTAATCTTATTGTATTCTAATTGTATATCAAAAAAAGGTAAAGTAAAAACATATTGTAAATTAGGTTTTAATGAAATTCTATGTTGTTTTAAGAATAATTTAATAAATTGAATATTCTTTACATGCATAATAAATTAACTAATGTTTGTTTTACTCGCTAATAATAAAGATACTGTAATGTTTTGATAATGTTTAATGAGTTCTTTTAGTTTATTATCAATTTCAATTATTCCGTTTAATGTTTCTAAATATAATATGCTTTTTACTTTTCCCGTATCTGCATATGAAGAATAAACACTTTTTATTCCCCTTGAATAAACACGCGGATTTAATTTGTATTTTTCATAAATGGAAGCATTTTCAACGTAAATATCTTTTTTCCCGATTAATGAATCCCGCATGATTTGTTTGCATATACATTTAGAATCTACTTTTTTATTATCGCAACTTTCGCCGCCGAGATATTCAATTCCGCTGTTAATATAAGCAAATAAACATCCACTCTCAAATTTAGAGTATTTTAATACGTATTTAAACAGCTTGTTTATGATTTTATTTTTTTCAGGCTGGCTGACTATATTGGTAATTTCTTTTATAATTGGGGTTAATGCATAAACTCCATCTGGAATCTCAGGGACGTTTTTCTCTGGTTTTACATGCATGGTTACCGTATTCGGGTTAAGTGTTCTGACAACGGGTTTATTTAATTCCGGGCTTTTATTCTCTTTTGCTTTTTCGCTTTCAAGTATTCGTTTACACCTCCAAATCCGCCATTCAGCATCAATTTTTTCTAATTCCTGTAAGCATTTTTTTTCATATGTTTTTGCTTTTTCATTTAATTTTATAGTGTATAAATATGATGAATATTCAGCATATGCTTCAGATTTTGAAACCGGATACCCTAACTGTTCAGCAAAACCAATTGCCTTGAGTAGATATTCGCTTGCCTTATTAGAGTCGGGATTAGTTTTTTTATTATACGCTCTGCCCAGAACTCTATAAAAATCAGCAGCAATGTATAGATTATTAACCGCTGTTACAATTTTCAGTCCTATTTCAGAGTATTCAATTGCTTTTTCATATTGTTTCAACTCAAGACAGGCATTCGCGAAAATGTGGTATACGAAATATATACCTATTTTGATATTCCATTTATTTGAGTATTCCATACTTTTTTCTGCAAGTTCTAATGCTTGTTCATAATTATTGCTGTATAAGTTAGCCAGAGCTTGTGCAAATGTTGCCGAATACATCATTGTGTGGTTATCGGATTTTGTAGCCAATTCAATTACAATGTTTTCAAAATCAACAGCTTTATCTCTTTCGCCAAACCAAGCAAATGTTATTCCGATTAGATGATGTGTTGAGGCAAGTTGTTCTGTATTTGGTATAAACCTGATATATTTTTCAGCGTTTTTTATATTAATTATGGCTTGTTTTTTATTTGCCAAAGCTCCATAACACCATGCCAGCAAACCGTAACTTCTCGCTGTATTAAACGCATCGCCTTCATCAAGGTTTTCAAGGCCTTTTTTTAAAGAATCTATTCCTTTGTAAAATTCTCCTTTAAAAAAAAATGCGCCGCCGATAATTTGATAAGGTACTGAAAGGAGTTGTTTTATCCCTAATTTTTCAGCCATAGGTATTGTTTCCGTGAAATACTGGATAGCGGATATCTGATTTCCAAGTAAATACTGCATCCGGCCATACCAATAATTTAAATAGGTGAGAGCCTTTTGATTTTTACTTTGTTTAACAATTTCTTCTATTTGATTAAGAATTTCTATGCCTTTACTAAACCCACCGGTTAATTTTAACGCCTCAACATAAATAAAAGTTATATTAATTTTGTATTCATCTGCTTTATCTAAATCATTTAAGTATTTTATTGTTTCAAGGCACGATTTGCAATATTCGATTGCTTCAATGTTAGAGTCCATTTTAATTGCTTTTTCAGCTGCTTTAATTAAATATTCAACCCCTTTTGTAAGTTCATTAGAACGGGAAAAATGATAAGCTAAATCAAAAATAATATTTTCATCATTAGTTGAATGTTCTTCAAGGTATTCGCCATATAATTGATGAAATGCTGCTTTATCTTCCGGGTCAATTTTATTATATAAATAGTATTTTATTTTTTGTGAAGTAAATGAATAAAACCCTCTTTCAATTTTTTCCAATATGGCATTTTTAAGCCCGTATTCAATTGAAGAAGGTAATAAATCGTAATTAAAAAAGTCGGGATTTTTAAAAGTTATATTCTCAATTAGTATTGAATTAAAAGTTCCACCTATTGAAGCATACTTTAGTACTTCCCGTTTTTCCATGTCCATATTATCTATATGCTGAAATAAGAGTTCGTCGAATGTGGAAGGTAAATTATAACTTGAAAGCGTTTTTGCGTCAAATATCCATTTTCCGTTATTTCTGAGAATTTTTTCATTTATTAATAGTTTGATTGTTTCTATAATCATTAATGGAGTTTTTATATTTTTTTGTATAATTATGGAGACTAACACGTTAATATTTTCAATTTTTGTTTGCAGATAGTTTGTGATTAATTCTTTAATATCCGGATGGTCAAAATCTTCCAGTAAATATTTAGAAAGTTTACAGTTCTTGTGTTTGATTTTTTCCAGATAAAAATCATATCGTAGATTATCAGTAATTTCATTTGTCATTAGAAAGTGAAAGCTGCATTTTGAGCCTACAATATTGTCTAGGATTTCCATTGAGGTTTTATCACAATTGTTAAAATTATCAAGATAAATGATAACCGGATTATTTCCCTGCCCGAGATTCATCAACAAAACTCTTAATAGCATACTTAAATTCGCCGGGCCTTTATGAATTTCAACAAAATCTCTTAATTGCGGGAAAATAGATATGAGCGGCGCATTATTTTTATCAAGCCCTCTGGATATATAAAAAGAATGCTTTTTCTTAATTTCCGGATTTGAATCTAGTATTTCAAAATAACGGTTTATAATTTTTCTTATACCGGATAAGGGAATACTTTTATGGAATGAACTGAATGAAACGTTGATGAAAATATTATTAGGGACATTTTCTTCAATTTCCTGTCCAAGCCTGCTTAACCCGGAGCCTTTTTTCCCGAAAATAGTTGTATAAGTTTCTGTTATTTTATTATTAGTGCAATTGGCTATTATTTCGTTTAAAATTGCTTTTCTTATACTGCCTGAAAATCCAGGCTTTAAATTAACCAATTTTTCCCCAATTCTTATTTAAATTAATAATATCATATCATTTATAAATTGAGTGTAAAGCAAAAAAAGAATAATTAAGGTTTTTTTAAGTAAGTTAATATATATAAATATCGTGATTAATTGTTTTATGTTTAATTTTCATTTTGAGGGTTTTTATTTTCAAGCAGTTTATAAACTTTCATTTCCTCATAAAAACGCGTTTTGTTATATTTAATAATTATGACAAACGGAAAATCAAATCAAGATAAATTGAAAATTGCTGATAGAGAGTTTAATTCCCGGTTAATGCTGGGTACAGGGAAATACCCCTCGCCTGAAATAATGAGCAAAGCAATAGAACTCTCCGGGGCTGAGATTATTACAGTGGCTTTACGACGTGTCGATTTAAATGACCCTGAATATGACCTTCTTTCGCAAATAGATAAAGAAAACGTATTAATTTTGCCCAACACTTCAGGAGCAGTGAATGCGGATGAAGCTGTGCGTTCTGCTAAACTTGCAAAAGCAGCGGGTATTTCAGATTGGATAAAACTTGAAGTAACCCCATCGCCCAAACATCTTTTACCGGATGCTAAAGAAACGTTAAAAGCAACGGAAGAACTCGTTAAACTTGGATTTAAAGTTTTGCCTTATATCAATGCTGACCCTGTTCTTGCGAAACACCTTGAAGAAGCCGGCGCTGTTACGGTAATGCCTCTTGCTGCGCCTATCGGAACTAATAAAGGGCTTCGAACAATAGATCAGATTAAAATAATAATTGAAGAATCTTTTATCCCTGTTGTTGTAGACGCAGGTATAGGCCGTCCTTCTGATGCAGCTCTAGCAATGGAAATCGGTGTTGACGCTGTTATGTTGAACACGGCAATATCAACGAGTAATGATCCTTTCTTAATGGCAGAAGCTTTTAAAATGGCAATTGAAGCCGGCAGGAAAGCTTATTTGGCCGGGCTTGGCCCTGTGAGTGAAACCGCAAGAGCATCAAGCCCTCTGGATTGGTTGAAAAAATGAAAAATTTTATTGATATATACAATGGAATAAATGAACAGGAAATTTTGCAAAAGATTAATAATGTTGAGCGTAGACACGTTATTAATGCCTTGAGTAAAGAAACTCTAAGCATTGATGATTTTATAGCTTTAATTTCTCCTGAGTCTGATGAGTTTATGGATGAAATGGCTATGCGTTCCAGGCACACGACGGAAAAACACTTTGGTAAAATAATGAATTTATACGTTCCTTTATATTTATCTAATGAATGTACAAGCGGCTGCGCTTATTGCGGGTTTAACAAAGATAAAAGTATCCCCAGAAAAACATTAAATGAGGATGAAATTGAGATTCAACTAATTGAACTTAATAAAATGGGATTTAAAAACGTGCTTTTATTAACCGGAGATTCAAGAAAGTATGCCGGAGTTGATTATATTTCCCGTACCATAAAAAAAGCGAGAAAACTTTTTCCTCATGTGGGACTTGAAGTATATCCAATGGATATTCTTGAGTATTCACTTCTTGTTAATTCCGGCGCAAACATGCTAACTGTTTATCAGGAAACATATAATAGAGAAAAATATAAACTCGTTCACCTTGCCGGCAAAAAGACTGATTTTATTTACCGTGTAGAAACTCCTGAGCGCGCATTACAAGCCGGTTTCCGTAGAATAGGCCTCGGGGTTTTGTTAGGGCTGCATAATCCCGTTACCGAAAGCGTTTATATGGCATTACATGCCGGTTTTTTAATGAAAAAATATTGGCGCAGTGAGGTCAGTATCAGTTTTCCCCGACTTAGGAAATCTGAAGCAGGGTATATTCCTGATTATGACGTTACTGATTTTCAACTCGTTAAAATTATTCTGGCTTTGCGTTTATTTTTACCTACTGTAGGTATCGCAATTTCAACAAGAGAGAGTTCTGATTTCAGGGATAATATGATAGATTTAGGCGTTACAATGATGAGTGCGGGTTCAAAAACAAATCCCGGCGGTTATACGGATAATTGTTCCGGAAAACAATTTGAAATTGAAGATGACAGGAATGTTGGTGATGTTCTTAGGGCAATAAAAAAAAGAGGTTATTCACCTGTTTTTAAAGACTGGGATGAAAACTTTTTAAGTACCAAGGGAGGTATTTTTGGAATTAATCATTAACGGGGAAAAAAAACAAATATATAATAGTAATAACGTATATGAAATGCTCGTTGAACTTAAATTAAACCCGGATATTATTGCAGTTGAAAAAAACTCTGAGATAATTAATAAAAAATCATATCAAGCTGAGAAAATTAACAGCGGTGATAAGTTTGAGTTAATCCGTTTTATGGGCGGTGGATAAATGGATTTTAACTTTAACATCTATCCGGTTATAACGGGGAAGTTTTGCAAAAATAATTCTCCTCTTGAAACCATGAAAATATTGGCAAAAACGGGAATTAAAATAGTTCAGTTAAGAGAAAAAGAAATTTCCAAAAAAGAGTTATATAATCTTGCAATTGAATTTAGAAAGATTACATCCAGTGTGGGGATTGCTTTAATAATAAACGACCACATTGATATTGCTTTGGCTGTTAATGCGGACGGAGTTCATCTTGGACAGGATGATTTACCGTGTTCCGCAGCAAGAAAAATAGCTCCTTCTATGGTAATTGGTATTTCAACACATAATCTTGATGAAGCTAAGACTGCACAGGAAAACGGCGCAAGTTATATAAATATTGGGCCGATATTTTCAACATCCACAAAAGAAACAAAAGTTTCTGCGCTTGGAATTGAAATAATTAAGCATATAAACAAAGAAATCTCTATTCCTTTTACTGTTATGGGCGGTATTAAGAAGCACAACGTCAGAGATTTGTTATCGGCTGGGGCAACGCGTTTTGCTATGGTCACGGAAATAACCATGGCAGATAATATTCACGGTAGGGTGGATGAACTCGTTGCAATTATTAATAATACTTTATAACCATATGCCTATGTTTCAATATTTGTAGAAATAATTTTTGTATTCATTAAACGGTTTTTTATTGTAGTGATCTAGTATACTTATTGTGATAGTTGTATTTTTTATGGAAAATGTTACTATTTAGTTAAAAATTATTTACATAGAATAATAATATGATATATTTTTTTTGTAAAATTAGTTGGTAAATATCTAGTTGTTTATTTATCGATTATTATTTTATTATACAGAGGAGAGAAATATGAGTGTTTTAAGATTTTTATTTATTCTATTTTTTGTTGCCTTTTGTTTTTCTTGTGGTGGTCAGAGTTCAAAACCAACGAATGATGATCGAACAACAGGTAATTACAGGCAACGAGGAAATAAAAGCAAAGTTGAGATCAGTAGAGCAGGAAATAAACTTGGCGATACTGAAATGAGCGACAGTTCGGATTCCAATATCACGTTACGTAGGCTAAAAATTTATAATTCTATAAGAAGTTTATTGATTTCTTACGTCAATATTTCCAGAAGGAATTATGATTCTGCTATTTATCAATTATCTAAAGTTTCAAGAAATTATCCTAATGCATGGGGTATATATTATCTAAGAGGGTATTGTTATATTGCTAAAAACCAATATAGAAATGCGATTAAAGACTTTAACAGAGCTGAACGTATAAATCCAAAGTACGACAGAATACCGTTTTTAAAAGGATATAGTTACAGTAAATTAAAACAATACAGGAAATCAATTTCAGCATATAAAAGGAGCTTGTATTTAAACCCAAAAAATGTTGTTGCATATAATAATTTGGGAAACAGCTATTGTAGACTAAAGCGGTTTTCCGATGCTGTAAGAAATTATGCCAATGCTATTAACTTAAGGCCTAAATATGCAGCAGCATATTATAACAGAGGGATTTCATATCATAATAGAAAAAAATATGCAAATGCAATTAAGGATTATTCTAAAGCAATACGTTTAAGAAGAAATTTTCATCAGGCTATGACTAACAGAGCAATCAGTTATATAAAATTAAAGAGATATACTAAAGCTATTTCTGATTTAAATAAAAGTATTCGTTTAGATAGGAAGCCTTATATTGCGTATTATAACAGGGCTTATGCTTATTATAATATTAAAAAATATCAAAAATCAATAAAAGATTATTCAGCAGCAATCAGGATCAAACCTAAAGAAGACGGCGCTTACAATAATAGAGGTTTAGGGTATTTAAATTTGAAAAAATATAATCTTGCAATAAAAGATTTCACTTTGGCTATTAGATTTGATCCAAAATCTAAAAATGCATATTATAATAGAGCTAATGTTTATAGAAAAATAAAAAAAATAAACAAAGCAATTAAAGATTATCAAAAGGTTATCCAAATTGACCCGAAAGATAAATCAGTATATTATGCCCGCGGAAACACATATTTTAATCAAGAAGAATTTGCAAAAGCTGTGAAAGACTATAGTAAGGCTGTGGCTATTGATCCTTCTTTCGATAATGCTTATGCAAATAGAGGTTCAGCTTATTATTTGTTAAAACAATATTCACGGGCATTACCGGATTTAACAAAAGCTATAAGACTTGATAGAAAAAATAAATATGCTTATCTGACAAGAGGAAATATTTACCGGCTAAAAGGTGATTTAAGAAGAGCAATCAGGGATTATTCTGCTGCAATTAGATTAGATAGAAATTTTTCTTCGGCATATGTTAACAGAGGGAATTCATATATTGATCTAAAAAGCTATAGAAAAGCAATTCGGGATTATTCTAAAGCAATTGCCATTAAACCTAATAATAAAGGTTATTATTATAACCGTGCTATAATTTATACCAGAACTAAGATGTATAATCAGGCGATAAAAGATTACAGAAAAAGTATAGAATTGGACCCTAAAAATGACAGCGCGTATAATAATCTGGGCATCATTTATAGAAATCAGGGGAAAATTCAGAAAGCAATTCAGGTATACTCAAAAGCTATTGAGAATAACCCTTTAACTAAAAATGCTTATCTAAATAGAGCCAATGCTTATTTTAAAATAAATGAATATGCTAAAGCAGCCAGAGATTATACAAAATATGCATCAACACATTCTCCAAACTTTAACATTTACATGATGAGAGGGCAGTGTTATTATAAAATCCATCAGACGAGCAAGGCAATTGCGGATTTAAAGAAAGCACATAATATCAAGCCGGGATATTTATTCATTGTTAAAAAACTTGGTGAAATCTATATTAAGGCAATGGATTATTCTAAAGCCATTACATATTTCAGCAAAGCATTGAAAATTAAAGGTAATGATAGATACTCAAATTCAATGTTAGCATTGTCGTATTTGAAATCCAATCAGTTTTCAAAAGCAGCAGTTGTATTAAAACGGGTTGTGAGAATAAACCCGAATAATGCGGGAGCTTATTATAATATGGGATATTGTTATATCAAAACTCAAGAATATAGAAAAGCTAAGTCTGCCTTTCAACAGGCTTTAAGAATTAACCCGAATATGCATAGCGCAAAACAAAACTTGAGATATGTTAACAGCAAACTTTAATTAAATTTAAATAGAACATGAATTAAAAGGCAGTACTGTTTCAGTGCTGCCTTTTTTATTAAGATAAATTTGTATAAAGAATTTATTTTTATTGCTACAAATTGCTACAGATATTACATGCAGGGTTTGTATTAAACAGTATTTTATTAAACCGCATTTGTTTTGTTTCAAAAACTATAAGTTCTCCGCATAGTAATTCACCAAGGTTTGTTAAAAACTTTATGCATTCCGTTGCCTGAATATTGCCGATAATCCCGGGCACTGTATTAAAAACTGGTATTTTATCTTCGTGATTGTTTATTATCTCCGGTATCATATCTCCGAATAAACATGCAAGGCAAGGGCTTTTACCGGGAATTATAGTGGTTGTCTGGCCCATGTACCGGTTTATCCCTCCGTATGAAAACGGTTTATTTATATCAATGCAGACCTGATTAATAATAAATTTTGTTTTAGGGTTGTCCGTTGCGTCTATTATAAAATCATATTCATTGAAAATCTCAGCAGCATTTTGCGCATCAATTTGTTCGTTGTACGTTGTTATTTTCACATCGGGATTAAGAATAGTAACTGCCTGTTTTGCGGATTTTGTTTTTTGCGTTCCAATGTTTCCGGTGTTATGAATTATCTGCCGGGGAAGGTTTGATATGTCAACCTTGTCATTATCAGCAATTCCTATGTTACCTATTCCAGCGCCCGCAAGGTATAATATTGATGCAGAACCTAATCCACCCGCTCCAACGATCAGAACTTTGGACTTGAGCAATTTCTTTTGAGCTTTTAAGCCGAAACCTTCAAGCGCAGTCTGCCGTTCATACCTTAATTTTTGTTCTGAAGATAAATCCATATTTTTTCCTATACTATTATAGTAAGTAAAATAATAAGGTTTTGGGTTTTAAATTAAAAAAATTAAAACATTTAATTTTTTTCACTCCTGTTTTCCGATTATTAAATCAATGGAAAGAATCAATCCAAAGAATCAATCTATACAAAGTAATGATTACAAAATTCAAGCTTTATCTGAAACACACATTGACCACGCTGTTAATACTGTAAATAGAGCGTTCATTAATTATCCTCTAACTGAACATTTTTTCGGAAATTTCAGTTATTCAAAAAGGTTGAATCTATACCATTCAAGTTATATAATTAAAAGCGCGTTAACCTATGGCAGCGCGATATATTCAGGTGATAATATCAAGGCTGTATTGACAGGGTTTCATTCAGAGGAGTATAATTTAACCAACTGGAAAATGATAAAAGCGGGGTGTTTAATGCTTCCGTTTAAAATTGGCTTGAAAGCGCTTTCCAGAATTAAAGCATACAACGCGTTTTCTTCCCGCATTAGAAGAAGAAGCGCGCCTCATAAACATTGGTTTTTAACCATGCTCGCTGTTGAACCCGCTTACCAGAAAAACGGGTATGGACAGGCATTAATGCATTTTATGAATCAAGCTCTTGATAAAATAAATTTATCATCCTATCTTGAAACTCATACCAAAGCTAACGTGAAATTCTATGAAAAGTTCGGTTACAAATTAGTGGAAGAGAATACTGTTCCGGATTCAATATTAAATCTATACAGTATGCTGCGCTTAAAAAAATAATTTTATGCATCATTTTTTATGAAAATGTTTTATAATACCATATTAAAGGAGATTATATGAAAAGAGCAATTTTGATTTTATATATTTTATTAATATCTTCTGTTGCATATAATGGAAATAGAAATATTGTTGCAAGCCGTTTAAGCGGAACATGGATACTTGATGAAAAACTCACCACAAGGCTTGGCGGATACACTAAAAATCTTGAGTTTACATTTAAACTAAATAAGACTTTTTTAAAAAAGATACCGGTAAAAATTATGGCAAAGATTAAACGCAAAAAATTACAGATAATTGCAGGGGGAGAATTAGTTCTTATTTCAGAAAAGTTGAGCACGGAATTAAAAGCTGTATTCTTTATAACTTTATTCCGGTCAAATACAATTATGGCTGTGGTTTTTAAAAGGAATAATAGGTTTAAGGTTGAATCACTGCTTATTTCTCTGGCAGTTGCAAAGTATAAACACAATGATATACTGTTTGTCGGCGGAGATATGCCAAATGAAGCGTTTTCTGCATTCAAAAGGAAGAACCTGAGGAATAAATAAAATTATGAAACAGTCTTATTTGAGATTAAATAAAAAATCAATGTGTTATTCCGTTGTTTTATTGGTTGTATTTTTAATTGTGCCAAAATCTTTTTCATCATCTTTAAACAAACCGGCTATTTTTAACAGAATAAACGGGGCATGGATTAGGAATAATG
>CALGPD010000174.1 GCA_937960625.1 uncultured Spirochaetia bacterium
CTTCCGTTTGCATATGAAACAGCGTGCATCAGAGCAGTCCAGCCCATTTCATCCTGCGCATTTACATTAGCTCCCCGTCTAAGCAGCCTGTAAACTTTTGTATAATTTCCATGTTTGACTGCGTTAATTAGGTCATTCGCTTTTCCCGTTGTGTTTACTCTGGTTGTTGTATAATTTATAGCATAACCCGCAGATGATAATAGGAGTATAATTACTCCAAATCCAACTAAAAATGAAATCTTTTTCACGATTTCCCCCTTTATTATAAAAGTATTTTTTAATAATATTTTATATGCGGGATTCATGTTTTTTCTTTCAATTAAATATTATTTTTAAAACACTCAATATAAAAAATAGCAAATTTATTTAATATTTGAAATTAATATTTTGTCTATATTGTAAATATTTATTAAACATGTAGTAAGGGCTTCATTTATATGATTTATATTCAAAGTATGGAAAATCAACGTTTGTATTTTATAGATTATTTAAGAGGGTTTGTAGTTTTCATTTTAATACTTTTTCACGTTATTGTATCTTTTACTATGAAGGCGACAACTGTCCTGACACATAGGTTATTGAAAACTAATTTTTAGTTAGAAGCTTGGGTATTTAATTAAATTTTACCTCCATACCTTACTCTCCTAAATTAGCGTATATCTGCATCTAAAATTTGAGTTCACGCGTGTTTCTATTGTTTTAAAATAAATCGAATTTCCAGTTAATTGCTTATATTTCCGTCGCAAAACATTTTACTTTATTCATTTTTAAAATGTTTTCAAAATACTTGCACAATTCAAAGACCGTTTTATCTTCAATCAAATCCTGATTTTTCGGTTCAATGGAAAAAATATACGGTGCTATTAAATCATTGTGTTCGCTGTTTTCATCATAAGTAAGGCCAATGCAGAATCCAAAAAGTTCAATGTAATAATCGTTGTCCGCAAATTTTTTATAAGGAATATTTAAACTATCGCAAATTATACCGCCCAATCCGGTAATATTGCTTTGTTCAATCAATATATTCATTAGGTTTTCTCCTAAAATAATAAACACTAACTTAGAATTAAATTAACGAGATTGCTTCACCTCATTCGTTCTTCGAAATGACTTTGGTTTCAACCAGCGGCTAGTAAAAAGAAAATCATCAAATAGGCTCAGTCACACTCGAGCGAAAGCGAAGCAATCCCTTTATGGTTTGATATTTAACGGGATTGCTTTGTCACATCCATTTCCCGCAGTCACGTAAAATTTTAAAAATTACCACGATTCTTAAATTAAAATTCACATTATTATACCGTATTATAAATATCTAAAGTCCGTATAAAACAGCGTTAACTGAGTTTAAATTCTCGGATATTCAGTAAACCGTCATCACCGCCTGAAATTAAATATTTCCCGTTTGGTGTAAAGCACATTGACCATATACGGCCTTCATGCGCTTTTATTTGCTTAATGCTTTTTCCATCCTTGATGGAATGTATGCTGATAAATCCAACGAGTGAACCAATCGCAAAGTATTCTCCAGTTGGATGAAAACACAATGACCAGTAACCCTGTGTTTTATCGTTATACGTTTCTGTTAATATTCTTTGGCCTTTTTCAACATCCCAAAAAAAGACACCCTTTGAAAGCGCTCCAATCACAGCAACGTATTTAGCGTCAGAGCTGAAGGCCATACATCTGGCTCCTGACGGCGCGTTTTCAAGAGTTTTATATAAAGCGTTTTCATTAATGTCATAAATAAGCAAAGTTTGTTTTTTTATTCCTGCTACGCAAACTAAGTTTCCCTCATTGTTTATTTTCGCGATTACGGTATTATTAGGCGCTAATTCAGTATAATCATCCACTGTCCAGATTCTTTGCTTTGTTTCCAAATCCCATGCCTCAATCGTCATACCCGTTGTAACTATTCTAGTTGTTTTAGCGCCGGATGAAAGATGCCTGAGTTTAGGTGTATTTAATTTTTCCGGAATTGTTATCTGATTTTTCAGGTCATAAAACTGAACCGAGTTTCTGTCAAAAATCGAATAAGCGATGTAACCTGTATTGTTTACAAAATTAAGCCCCACAACTTCGTAAAATTTTTCACTCTCTATTTTATGTACCAGTTCGTGGTTTTCAAGTTCCCATACTCCAATGTTTATATTACCCGTATAATCTCCCTGCTGGCCAACAGCAACGAATTTTCCATCACTGCTTACATCGATTTTTAAAATTGGATTTTCATTTAGTATAACAATAGTACAGTTGTTCATAAATCAGCGCCCCTCATAGCTTATAATACATTATACCCGGGAATATTATTTTGTCAAATATATGTTAAAATAATTTATACCTATAGTTTACTCATAAGGGTTTTTATGTAATCAATTAGTGTTAATTATTTATCAGGGATAAACGCTAATGGTATATAGGTAAACAATTAAATAAAAGCAGGGTTTTTATTTAATACAGCGAAAAAATAAGAAGCGCTGAGTAACAAAAAAATTATTCTTTTCAAAATCAAATTATTAATTTTGGAATATAATCTTATACTCTCTTTTTTGAGTTCTTGATTTTTTAGGCCCCTCTGCGCTTATCATCTTTTTCTGTGCTTAATTTTTGGTACTCATTGCATAAAAATAAAAAAGGCAGGCAAATGTGCCCGCCTTTTAATTTCAATCTATAATTGATTTTTTATATTCCGAATAAAATTCCTACTTTAAAATGTAAAGCCCATGCTTTGTG
>CALGPD010000175.1 GCA_937960625.1 uncultured Spirochaetia bacterium
CTAAAGGAAAAGCGCAAAAATAATATAAAAATAGTTGAAGATTTATTCGGAACTAATTTTCAAGATAATAAATAATGATTTTTAGTTTACAACAATTATTATTAAATTTTAAATAGTAAATAAATGATAGTAAAAATAGGAGTAATATCCATGGACAATATATTTCAAAATTTAGGAAATTTAAACCTAAACAACCTTTTAGAAGGTGTTCAGCATATGCAGACCGAAATGCAAAAAGTTAAAAAAGAGCTTGAAGAAAAAACTGTTGAAGGCGTTTCCGGAGGCGATATGGTTAAAGCCGTTGTTAATGGCGCTCAAGAAATTATTAATATAACAATTGCTAAAGAAGTCGTTGATCCTGATGATATAGAAATGCTTCAGGATTTAGTCGTTGCTGCTGTAAATGACGGTATGAGAAAAGCAAACGAAATGATACAACAAGAAATGTCTCAGTTTACCGGTGGAATGAACATACCGGGATTAAACTTAAATAATTTATTTTAATATGATTAAATACACTTTAACAAAAGATTTATTCGTTTTTAATGACAACAACGAGTTTTACAATAAAGTTTGTGAACTAATAAAACTTGATGATGAAATCGTTTTAGATTTTCAAAATGTTAAAAATATTTCATCAACAACAATCGGTATTTTCTTTTCAATACAGCAAAAAGTAGAGTTTACAAGCCAGATACTGAAAATTATTAACATGAACAACACGGTTAAAGAAACTATTATTCAGCTTCAAGCATATAAATCCCTACCCAATTTCAAATTTGAAGGAATTTCTTAAATATTATTGTATTAAAAATAAAATCCTGCTTAAAATCCAATTAAAACCGGTTTAATTGTATATTTGTTGCCAGATGTTTTGCTTTCTATTTCATGATATTTTACTAGATATATTTTGGCGTTTAAACCTAAGTAAAAAAGCTTTGTTAGTAAAAAGCCAACTGTTAATACAGGTCCATAGCTGCGATACCAATAATAATAACGTGGTTCATCTACAGAGTTTCTTTCACCAAAAGGATTAGCAATAAAAAAACCAAGACCAAAATATATTTTATACGTTCTCATTGTAAAAAGCAAAGAAAAGTCATAATGTGTGCCCATGCCCAGACTTTCAGGTATTTTAGTGCTAATACCAAATTCTGCTGAAATTAAAAAACCGAACTTTAACGCTTTGGATGATTTAAAAAAATATCCAAACCTTAGAGGAAATGTAAAAATATACCCTGATCCATTTTTATCAAACAAAATATTTTGATTACATGAAACGAAAAACATAACGCTGGCACTCGTTTTATATTGAGATTTACTTTTTATATGTTCTTCTTTATCTTTTATAATTTCCTTTAGTTTTGGTATAATTCTTTTTAGTTCAGGTATTAATAAAAGTAATGCAACTTTACCTCTGTTCTCTTTTGATTTTTTTTATATAATCATTAAATGTATTAATTAATTTTAAGAACGAATTATTTATATTTTTAACTATCTTATCTCTAGAAAGGTTTCTATTATTTAAGTATTTTTTGATTTTTTCCTTATAAGCTTAAAATTCTTTTTTATTTCAGCACTTGAATTATTCATTATGAATTGAAATTTTTTGTAATTTTTATTTGTATAATAATCAATTCCTTTAAATAAAACATCTGCATAAAATCCTTGAATATAAATCATTTTATCATTTTCATTAATGATGATTTTTCTAGGAGTTTGGGGATATTCAATTTTTTCTTTCAATTTCACCATTAATTTTTCAATTTTTCTTTTTAATCTTTGAATTTCAAGTTTTATTTTTTTTACTTTAGTCTTAATTTGATCATAGGATGGGACTTTATACCTATGATCTTCCCCTGCAAACAACGTATTGACTGAGAAAAAAAATATCAACGTTATAGTTATAAGCTTATTTTTATTCATATTTTCATTATCATATCAATCGTTTTGTTAGTTCCTATAACTATATATACATATTAAATATTTTTCAAATTAAAAACATAATAACTAAGGTTATCAATATTTTTGTAACGTATTATGATTTTAAATCTAAAGTCAATGATTAAATTCCAAAATTTGAAATTTTCTGCCGATTGATAGTTCTAATATTTTCCGGTAACGCTTTTTGCGTATTTCATTTTCAATAAAAAGGAGATACCTTTTTATTGAAATAAGAAAACGTTTCATAATATAATTTGCTAAAAGAACGTTTTAGCTTTACGCAACAATCGTTCAATCAGGTTCAAATTCGGCTAATAAGGCAAAATATACTCCAGATTAATTGTAATGCCTTTTTCGAATTTTAATTTTTTACCTACCAGTATTAGTTTTTACAGTTTTATCTGTTCCCCTTTTTTATCCAGCCGTAATAATTTTTACTTTGTGACGAAAACCTGCCCAATCAAAAAAAAACGCTGTTTTTTTTGGTTTTAAACTATCAAGAATTTTGTCAATTTTCTCATAACATTTTAGTTGTTTTTCCAGTGAAAGCAATTTAGAAGGAACGCGTTTAGGTTTTTTATAAACATAGCCTAAACGTTTTAAAGTTTTAACCATTCCGTTTACAGTATAAATAACCTTAAAAATTTTTTTAACATAATTGCAAGCCTGTTTTGTATTAATAACGAGGTTTTTATCTAAATGTTTGCAAAGAAATTTTTCATATTCATCTGTCATTTTGCGGTTATTATCTTTATATTTTTTGTATAAGATATTTTAATCCGTGTTCTTTATAGCTTTTCGTAATGTGATGTATTGTACCTTCATTAATTAAAAGTGCTTCTTTAATATCTTCCCATTCTCATCCTTTGCCCCAAATGATAAGATATTTAATTTTATCTGCTTGTTTCTTATCCTTTAATTCTTATATGTATCAAACAAATCGTTTATTTTTTCTTCAGATAATCTCTATTCCATATTATAGACTATAACACATATCAAAATTTTTAAAACAAATATTCATCGTATATAAAAAATTTTTCGTATACTAAAGATAGGATAGAGTAAAATTCGATTTAAATTTTAGAAATTTAAACAAACAGAAATAATAGAAACAGTAGTATCCATTACGGTTTATAATACAATGAATATTCAATACAATATTAAAGAAATTAACTATTTCAAATAAAAACCGGATTGAGGTTCTATATAATGGATTTAAAAAAAATTATTTTTTTTGAATTAAGTAATGATTTTCATTTAAAACGTAATTAATATATGAGAGCAATCATTTATTTGACTGCATAACAGCAACTTACAATAACGAGAAAAAACCGTAAACTATTATAGCATAAAACAATCATAGTTTTTTATAATCTATATAACTGCCTGTATATAGTTTATAATACTATTTTTTATAGCAGACAACAATTTTACTTTTAGCAATTATAGATAGTTCAAGTATATTGTAAAAATGCGAATATATAAAGTCTTCAGGTTCTTGGCAAAATTATCTATCAAATTAAATTTGCAAAATAAATCATACAATAAATATAAAAGTTGTATAAAATTATATCTTTCTCAGTGAACTCAATGCCTCCGGTGGTGAATATAAAAAAATGCTAATATCTTTTAGCGATGGTTAATGCTTAAATTTAAAATACAAGCTTTAATTTATTTTGTGATTTTATATAAAAAAAATTGTAATAAACTTGAAATATTTTTTTAAAAGTGTATAATAAAGTATGATTGAATACTCTGTTAACGGCGATTTACATTCTTTTGAAGACTGTAACATATTTTATAGAGACTTAAGTGAGTTAGTTGATGAACACGATGAAATTACCTTAGACTTAAATTTAACTCATATTTTTTCATCTACAGCAGCAGGTAGAATGGTATCCATCCAGCAAAAAATAGAAGAAACATCAAAAAAAATAAATGTTATTAACGTACATAAACCAGTCAAAACAATTCTTAAAGAAGTCGGATTAATTTCAGAATTAAAAAACTTTCATTTTGAAAAACTATAATCGAGATAATTTTATACGCATTATTATTAAAACATATTTTTAACCTCAAGATGTATGTAATATAAACACACAATAAATGCGGCTTTAAAGCAAATGTGTAGATTTTAAGTAAAAGTAATGTTTTTTTAACCACTGCCCCACGGCGTTTCAAGAGACCTTTAAGTTAAAGCCGATCTAACATACAAATTATTAATTTTTTCAACCCGAAGACACGAACACGAAGTTAAAAAAGTTTTAAATAATATTAATACGTAAATCCAAATCAAAACTTAACAACGAATTTTTGGTTTTAATTTAAAACCAACGGGTTACTTTCGGCCATTCGCGTCCTTAGTGATATTATAAAAGTAAACGAATATCCTCACTCATGCATTCCCGCTTTAAGTTAGAATAAGATTCTTTGTTTACTAT
>CALGPD010000176.1 GCA_937960625.1 uncultured Spirochaetia bacterium
TATATAATGAGTTCACCGCCTTTTGAACAAACAACGGATTTCTCTAAATTAAAAGACTCCCGTAAATAAAGGCTTTCACGGAAGAACTCCTGTCTGCCTACACCGAAATATTCAACTACAATTGTAGCCCTGTTTAACCACTTTTTAATATCAAAAGGGTGAAAATTTTTAGCAAATAAAACGCGTTGTTCTAAATCAAGATTTTGTATTATAGATTTAATATATGCCTTATCTTTGCCCGAGCCCGTGCCGGTAAAAATAAAGATTACATCATCAGCTCTTTCAGCAATAATAGAAAAACTGATAAGTATTTCATCAATTGCAATTTTATTATCAAAATCTCCGGCATATAACAAAACCTTTTTAAAACTGTCTTTAATATCGAATTCAGGTATTCCTTTGGAAATACACATTGACTTAATATTTTTTGTTTTATCAAGCAAATCAAGTCCGTTTCCGCCTGTTCTAAGTTGAAATAATTTATCTTCATTAACGGAAAAGATTTTCGTCAATAATATTGCTATATTCTTATTTGAATAAGTTATGAATATGCTGTTTTGTAAAAAAAACTTTGCTGTTATATTTTCTGAAGAGAATGTTTGATTTAATTTCCAGACATCAATTATAAAATCTTTTCCAAATAAGATTCTTAATTTAATAGCAAATTTTATAGATTTATTCGGATTAAAAATGTATAAATAACCTTTTGTAAAAACTATTGAAAAGAACTTTTTAATAGTTTTAAAAATATTAAATGAAAAACCATGCTTAGGGCTTTTTATAAAATTAACTTTTATGCCGTTTTCTATAAAAGCCGATGCAAAAAATGCCATTCTTGTATGAGAATCAGAGCCAAATCTATCGGGAGTAATAAAAGTAAGTTTATCTATATTTATTTCCAATTTTTCATCCATAATATTTACAAACTCAAACAATTATAATAAAAATTAAAAATTAAGACAACGCCATAAACGTTTTTAAGGTTCAAGGTTAATATAATAAGTTTAGGGTAAAAAACAATTCAAATAATGTTTATTTCTTAATGTATTTTAATCTGCTTTTTTAAAAATTGTTTACTTTTTATTTACATTAATGATATATTTAATTTAATGGATTTGTTAACAATATACATGACTATTATTCAGTTTTTTGTATTTATTTGCAAATTTTATCAAGTTAGCTTAACAAAGAGGTTATTATGGCAACAAAAATTGCAATAATTGATGATGTACCTGATGAAACATTAAAACAAAATCTCGAAAATGAAGGCTATGAAGTAGCAGCTTATTCAACAGGAAATGAAGGAATTCAGAATTTCATAAAAAACACTCCTGATTTATTATTGCTGGATTTAGTTTTACCTCAAAAAAGCGGTTATGAAATTTTGAGAGAAATCAGGGAAAAAAAATTCCAATTCCCAATAATTATAATCAGTCAAAAAAATACATTAACAGATAAAGTTGTTTGTTTGGAAATCGGTGCGGATGATTTTGTAACCAAGCCATTTGCATTTGAAGAATTAAATGCAAGAATTAAAGCAAGGTTAAGAAGAAATTTTATTCCGGAAATTAAAAAAAGCATAGTGGTTGAAGTCAACGGTTTAAAAATTGACATTGATAATTATTATGTTGAAAAAGACGGTGAAGAAATCCGCCTCTCAAATTATGAATTCGAGATTCTACGCTGCCTACTTTCTAAAAGAGGTAAACCCGTTGCTAGAGAAGAACTGATTGATAAAATCTGGGAAAATAAAATTTATATCTCTTCCCGCACAATTGATAATCATATAGTAAATCTCAGAAAAAAAATTGAAGAAAACTATAAAAGGCCAAAATTTATATTAACAGTTTACCGAAAAGGCTATAAGTTTAAATATTAATATAAAATAGAATTGTTATTTTATATTATTTACCTTCTCCTCTTTTAATACCTTGACATAAAACAAAACTTTAGTTATGAATTATATCATAATTTTTTAGTGGATAAATATGATTAAAAAAATAAAACCCTATTTAAAATACGTTTTAATAGTTTTCATTTTAATCCTTGTAATATTTCAAATCGAAAGAGGGAAAAAAGTTAAAACTATCATTAAAAAACTTAATTCCCTGAACAATAAAACTTCTGTAATATCCTCACGTGCAGTAAAACTTGACAGGTTCAACAATAACGTTACTGATGCCCAAAGAAAAAACCCTAAACCTCTTCCGGGAGGAATATTAAAAGTCCGTTTACCAGGTAACCCTGTATTATTAAACCCTATATTATCAACAACGTCAACCGCGAATATGGTTAACTCATATATCGTTGACAGCTTGGTTAAAAAAAATATGGAAACTCTTGAAATGCGGCCCTGGCTGGCAAAATACTGGGAAATCAGGGATTTGGTTAAATTAAAAAACGGACAAACACTCTCAGGCAAAATTATCAAAAAAAATGAGAATTTTATTATTTTAGAGCCAATCACAAAAATTACTTTTGCTTTATCTGATATAAAAACTATAAATAAAAATAAAATTATTTTGAAATCTAATAAAGTAATATCCGGAAAAATTAAAAAACTTAAAGAAACCCTTATAATAGAAACTAGTATTAAAGGCGGAAAAACCAGAAAAATTCCGGTTTTTGAAATTCAACTCAAAAAACAAAATATTGGCGGAAAAGTAAAAAACATTCCTGCTGTAATGAAAAACTCAAGGTTTATTTTCCATATACGTCAAGGAATTAAATGGCATGATTCTACAAAGCAAAAGGTTAATACATTAACAGCTGATGATGTTATTTTTTCATACAAAACAATTATGAACCCTTATGTTAACGCGCAGGTTTTACGTTCATATTTCAACCAAATTGATGAGGTTAAAAAACTCGGTAAATACAAAGTAAGCTTTACTTACATTAAACCGTATTTTAATGCTTTTAGCATCTGTGCAGGAATCCCCATATTACCAAAACATGTTTTTCAACAAGAAAACTTCCGGGGAGATAAAGTCAGGTATGCCAAAGCTTTTAACAGCCACAGCTATAACCGCAATCCTATTTCATGCGGCCCTTATAAACTCGTTAAATGGGACCATTCAAAAATTATTATTCTTAAAAAATTTAAAAACTATTGGGCTAAAAATGCCGGGCTGTCTTACTGGGCAAAATCCCAGCCTTATCTGGATGAAATACATTTTATAATGATATTAAATAAACAGGCTGCTTTAAAAGCATTATTAAAAAAACAAATCGATGCCGATTTTGATATCGAACCGTCAATATGGAATGATTCTCTAACAAACACAGCTGATTTTAAAAAGAACTTTGTACGCTGCTCTGAACTTGGAATACTTTACACTTACATCGGATATAATTCTAAAACGAAATTTTTTAATAATAAACTCGTTAGACAGGCACTTACCATGCTTATCCCTAGAGAAAAAATCTTAAAACAAATACATTTCGGGTTAGGTAGAATTACAACCGGCCCGTTTTATCCTAAAGGCCCTGTTTATGACCATACAATCAAACCCCATGAATATAATCCGGAAAAAGCCGGTGAATTATTAACCAAAGCCGGATGGGTAGATCTTGACGGAGACGGAATAAGGGAAAAAGACGGAGTAAAATTTGACTTTGAATACTTAATCCATAACATGCGTGATTATCACCAGAGAATTGCTGATATAATCAAAGAACACGTTGAGCAGGCCGGTATTAAAATGACAATACGCAAACTGGACTGGAGTATTTTCACTAAAAAAATTAGTGAACAAAAGTTTGATTCTATCCGTTTAGCATGGGGAATGTCTATTGACCCGGATTTATTTCAAATATTTCATTCCTCGCAATCCAAAGGCAGAGGGTCTAATTACGTAAATTACAACAACCCGGAAGCCGACAGTATAATGATAAAAGCTAGGCAAACGTTTGATAATAAAAAGCGCTGGGCTTTAAACAGACAGCTCCATAAGATTATGCATGAAGACCAGCCTTATACTTTTCTTTTTAATTTAAACCATCTAGGGTTTTATAATAAAAACTTCCGCGGTGTAAAATTATACTATTCAAGCACTCCTTATGATTTCAATGAATGGTATTACGTTGGAAAAAGAACGCAAAAGCAATCTCACGGCAGCTATAACTTTTCATTAATTTTTATCCTGATTATAATCGGCGGTGCGGTTTATTTCTTCATCTACAAAATTAAACGTATATTTAATAACCAAGTTTAACGCGAAAACCGCTTTATAATCCTGAAAGTTAAGAAAAAGTATTCTTAATGAATTAAATCAATTTTACACAGTATGGACGCAAGATATGAATTCCCCCGGTTTCTTTCCCAATGCGTTGGTTTTAACATACCCCCTCGTCCGGTTGGGAGATAAGAAATTAACGCAGAGGTCGCGGAGAATCGCAGAGGTTTGGGAGGTATTTAACCGGTAAGAATGGCGCGTTGTCTGGATTCGAGATTAAGCTGTTTTAAATCCCCCAGTTTAATTTGCATTACGTTGGTTTTAATCTGCCCCCTTTAA
>CALGPD010000177.1 GCA_937960625.1 uncultured Spirochaetia bacterium
GATTTAAGTTTAATAATTCCATGAAAAGAATATACTTCATTAAAACGGTAATTTTCCAAAAACGTTATTTGAAGGGTTTCCGGTTCTCTTCCAATAGGAATATGATTACCGTATTTATAATATTTCTCGACAGCCCATGAACCTAATAGTTTTATACAATTATGCTGTTTTGAGTGAAATACATTGTTTAATAAAACAACGAAAATACAAATCAATATCCGCGTAGTTTTAGGAAATACATTATCCATTTTCCGATTTCCTTAAAAACAATCTGTATTTACTATGTAAAAGCATCGCGGAACCGTTAATGTTTTGATATTTAAAAACAAACTTCTTTAATTTTTTCCTGTACATATATATTAGAACGATATAATTATTAAAAATTTTCCATTTACCCGTTCTAATCGTAACTTTAAATTTTGATCTTGAAGGGTCATTAACCCTTTGCTCAAAAACACCTTTTTCTTTAAAGTTTATGGTTAATAAAATAGTTCCTCTTTTCATAGACCATTTACCTATAACTTTTTGCTCTAAAATCTGGCCTGATGATAAATTTACCCCTGAAACAATAAGAACTATTATTAAAATAACTCTTTTCATTTTTTTCCTCTGAGTTTAATATTCTCTATATATATTTTCGATTAAATTTAATTTTATGTTAGAAAAATAGTATTAAAAGTGAGAAGTCTTTTTAAATATTCTATTTTTTGAGTCTTTTAGCACCGTGTTAAAATACTTATCCATGCTGATAAAAATAAAATTTGGAAAAGCTTTTTCATAATTTAATTTAATATACTTCAAATGGCCTTTCTTTTTAACTTCAACATAGCCATGTAATGTTATGACTTTATTATCAATGGTTCTTTTCTCAACAAACCTGTAGAAATTCCTTATTTCAATAACTCTGCTTTCGTTTGCGTTCGAATATACCCATTTCCCCCATAGTTCAAATTTCGGTTTAATTACTAATTTTCCAGATATGATTAACTGTTTGTCTTTTAAGTAAAATACACCTATATATTTCTTTTCATTTGGAAACTTTATCATTAATAAAGGCGAACCGAAATATTTAACAAATTTATACCTTCCCAATTTTACTTCACTGTTTGAATAACTGTTCTCTCCAAAAAATACTATTCCGTTTTTCTTGAATTCCATAGTTATACTGTTATCCGGCTTAATAGTTTCCCAGAATCCTAATAATTCCTTTTTAGCGATTAATTTATATTTCTTCCTGCTTATTTCATTAATGAAATCAATAATATCATTATGGTAAAATTGATTATAACTTATCCGGGTTAGACAAACTAAGAAAAAAAATAAAAGCGGAAAAAAACATTTCTTCAAATTGAAAACCTTTATATAATTTAATATCAATAATATCGGTAAAAAAGTGAACAAGAATATTCTTATAAAATAAAAAGTTATTTACTTTTTGCATTAATTGTATATGATGTATAATAGTTTGGGATTAAATAATGGAAGACCAAGAATATAATCAGCATATTTTAAAAATGAAGCTTTTTATCTCTAAGCTCCCTAAAATGAGCGGGGGAGGCGATTTTGAAATTGTTGATAAAGAAAATAAAATTATTAAACTCTTTCTGCAGAATCAGAAAAAATTTAGCAAATTATTTTCTAAACCTAATATGTTTCCCGATATGGATTTTGCAAAAGCTAGAGCTTTTTTTCTCACTGCTTTAAGAGACTATACAGTTGAACAAATTCTACCTACAATTGATTATTTTGAAAAACACATTAACTTTAACATTATTGAAATATTTGATTCTGAACTTGAAAAACTCCCCAGAGAAATAATTATTGATTTTTATAAAAAACTGATATTAACTAAAGAAGTAAGAAAACACTTTGTGGGAACTAAAAACTCGGTTTTTACTCCATACATTTACAAATACCTCATGGGTTTTCATGAAAAAATGGGATACGGCACAAGGGAACTCTTCAAATATCAAGAATTTGAAAAAATTGAAGACTATGTGGATTTTCTTAAAATTTGCGTTATAATCCGAAACGTTCTGTTTATTAAAATACCCGTTGTTATTAACGGAAAAAAGAATCTCGTTAATTATGAACATTCAAATTCAAACCCAATTCTTAAACGAGAATATTTTTTCAACTTAAAAAAAGTTATTAAAAAACTGCTCCCGGGAATCCCAGAGTTCTTTATTAAAATCAGTATGAACAGCGTAATTAATAATCAGGATGCTACAGGTGATGTAGAGGCAGCGAGTAAATTCTTAAAAATCATTGTTGAACGAGCTAAATACGAAATAGATATTACAAAAAAAGATAGAGGTGCCGACACTCCGGATAAATCCTGGTTTAATACAGCGAGAAAAAGCTATTCATTTTACGGCTTTGATATTGAAATGCTGGAGCAATTCTATTACGTTGCCAGTGATAACGGTTGGTAATAACTATTTACTAGACCGCTATTTTTTCGCCGTTCTCATCAATGGATTTTATAAACCTGATTAAATCCTGATTAAACCGCTCAACATTTTCCATAAACAATAAATGCCCGCAATTTCCATAAACGATTAAATCACTGTTTTTTATGTTTTTATTTAAATAAACAGCTTCATTTAAATTTAAAATCTTATCATTTTTTCCATGCAAAATTAAAACTGGAACTTCAATTGATTTTAAAGCATGGTGATGAGTGCATTTTAATACCGCTTCAAGCTGGCCTTTTTTATCACATGGATTATCTTTCTGCTTCAACGCTGATTCAAAAAAATCTATTATTTTATCATTGATTTTATATACAACGTATTTTTCTATCATCTCAAAATATGTTTCTTTGGTTAAAGTTTTTCTTACATTTCCAACGAGAAAATTAACAACATCCATATCAAATTCCGGAAGTGCGAAATTTTCAAAAATTGCTCCGCCACCTTCTTTTCTTTTCATAATAACGGAATTATACGCATCAATCATTTTAGGAATAAAATAACCGCCTGCAATATTATATACTGAATTTTTTATTAGTTTCTCTACTAATTTCTGGAATCTTTTAGGTATGCCCGCAATTGAACTTATTAAAGAGATACTTTTAACCATTTCAGGATAATCCCTGTAAAATTGCAAAGCAATAAGCCCGCCCATGGAAGTGCCTGCGATATGAACAGAAGAAATATCAAGTTCATGGAGGACGCATTTTACATCCGCGGCAAATTTCTCCATTGTATATTCATCAGCATGGTCTGATTTTCCAGCACCGCGGTTATCTATGGTAATAACGGTAAAATGTTTTGACAGTTCTTTTACGTTGTATTTCCACAATAACCGGTCTCCGCCAAAGCCTGATAATAAAACCAAAGCAGGAGACTTTTTACCCGCAACATCGAAATATATTTTAACCCGGTTATTTATAGTATATCTACCCATTCTTAACCTCAATATTAAGTTTAATTAAAGTCAGTAAAATAAGTAAAAACCGCGTTTAAGTCAATATAACCAAAGTTAATAATATTCAGGAAACATAAACAAAGGTTTAACCTTTTAATTGATAGTAACTAAAAGGCAGTTTTGAAGTAAAAATTCTTTTATAGGCAAGTATTTTTTCCGGTTTTTTTATTAATTTGTGTTTATCCAGATGACGGTAACGGATTATTGTTTTTAATTCAAAAACTTCTTCAAGTTTGGCAACGCGGGTCCGGCTGCGCCTGTTTGCCCGCCTTCTACCGCCGCGGCGCTGTCTTTTTTGAAACGGCTGATTACTCCCTGTTTCATCATCAGTGTCAGTTGTCAACGCGTTGTCCTTACACAAACATATATAAATTTTATATTCAATATCTGTTGATTTGTAATTGAAATCTTCATCAAAATATTCAACATTATTTTGTTCAGCATTTATAATAAATAATAAAAACATAAATAAAACGAAAACAAAAATTAGATATGTGCTTAATATAAATTTATTTTTAAGCAAATTTTCTCTCCTCATTATTATTATAGTATAAATAACAAAATATTTCAAGTGCAATTAATGAGGAGATTCACTCGATATATATACTTTTTTAGTCCGGAACATAAAATCAGGATATAATTAAGCATTTCACTTTTCAAGTCAAACGAAAATTCAAACCACAACATGCAAGCATATAAACACAAAATAAATAACGCTTCAAAACCAAAACTTTCTACAAACCATGAAGAACATTAAGAACGTGAAGGCAATGCCAACGCCCTCCAAAAAAACGAATTCTTCATGTTCTTGAATTCCTTCATGGTAAAATTTCTTCATCAGCTGGCTGTCTCTTCTATACTCTAACCGGTTTATTAATAACCGAAACCGCGGGTTTTAAAAAACTTGATAAAATTAACGAGTTTATTTTTCCTGCTATATAAATATGCTTTGATTGTATTTCTTCTGGTAAATTTAAGGCCGTTGTTAGCAAAATAATTCAGGGTTTTCAGTTTACCCGTTCTTGTTAAATTGAATATAATTTCACGGGAATTAAAATTAATATCAGCGCCTTTTTCAAGTAAATAGTCAATAAGCTTATCGTTTTTGGAAAGAATAGAAATTGATAACGCGCTGTTCCTAAACCTATCCCTAATGTTTATTTTTGCCCCTGATTTAATGAGAATGGATATCAACGCTTTGTTTTCTTTTCGGCAAGCATTGATAAGGGGTATTTTGCCATATACACCGGATGTATTTATGTTAGTATTTAACTTAAGCAGCCTTTTTAATATTTTTACGTTTCCGTTGTCAATTGCAACGTTCAGGCAGGAAGAAATATGAGTGCTGTTTTTGGCCTTGCCGTAAGCTAAGAGAAAATTTAAGGATTTTTCATCATTATTTTTCACACTCACCATTAGGGGAGTGAAATTGTTTGGGTAAAGGTTATGGATATACTTATCGTGCTGATATCCAGTATTTATTTTAGCTCCGTTTTCAAGAAGGAGTTTAACCGCTTCATGCCTGAAATAAGCCACGGCATTGAAAAGCGCGCTGCCGCCTTTCCTATAATTAGCGTTTACGTTGGTTTTATTATTAATAAAAATCCGGAGTAAATCTGTCTGTCCTGATTTGGCAGCGTTTCTGAAAGCGAATTTAAGCCCTCTTTTTTTCGGCATTTTTTTCAAAAGAAACCTAAGTATTTCAGGCGACCCTTTTTCTACCGCGCTTAACACGGCTAAAGACCTTGCTTTAGCATTATAATTCAGTTTATTAAAAACGTATTTTACAAGGCCTAAGTTTCCGCTTCCGGCCGCATGGCTTAAAATATCACCTTTATTAAAATCAGCGCCGTGCTTTTCAAGTTTAATTAATAATCTAAATTTATTATTAACAGCGGCTTTTCTTAAAGAAGGAGTTAAATTTATTTTTCTTCCGTTTAGTGATTTCAGAAAATAATCAACAACGGCAAAATTGCCGTTTGAAACCGCGGATGATAATGCCAGAGATATTTCATTGCTTTTTTTAGTATACGGCAGCAGCACTTTAACTATTGACAGATGCCCGTTTAAAGCAGCAATTTCAAGAGGGGTTTTATAGTAAGCATCACTGTTTGTATTTAGCTCAGCGCCGTTTTTTAATAAAAATTCGACAATTTTTGAATATCCCTTTTCGCTGGCTTTATAAATCGCGGTCAGCCCGTCATTGCCTTTGGCATTAATATCAGCGCCGTTTTTAAGTTTTAACTTAACTTTATCGAAATCACCGCTTTCAGCTGATTTTATTAAAGAGCTGTTCAATTCCGCTCTTGTTTCCGGTTTACAGGAAATTAGTAAATACAAACTTAGTAATAAAAAAATAATTGTTATTTTCTTCAATTGACTCACCATATTCATTTTTATTATAATAACACGTGTGCAATTAAATTAATATTTTATTCTATAAAATAATTTATTTTTTGACAAATCCGTTTGTTCAAATATTCTATAATAAATTTTACTTATCATAGCCGATATTATACTTGTAAAAAATAAAATTTTCTTTTATAAATAATAAGCGGAGTGAAATAAAATTTCAATCATTTATGGATAAATACAGTTTCAATTTATATATAACCGGGGATAGTTTGTCTTCCAAAGAAATTATTTCTAATATAAATAATACATTTGAAAATCATTTTAATGATAATTTTACTGTATACGTTATCGATGTATTACATGAACCCGAGCTTGCTAAAAAGCATAAAATTTTCGTTACTCCAACACTTGTAAAACTAAGCCCTAAACCTGTTAAAAGTGTAATCGGAGATTTTTCATCACAGGAAAAAGTATTATGCGCGCTTAATACACTTATCGAGAATAAAAATAAATAATTCGTTTCAAATTATTCAACTGTTATTATTAACATTTTCTAAAATGATTTGAATAAATTCATCTTGAGTATACGGTTTAGCTAAATAATCGGAAAAACCTAAACCAAGATACTTTTCACGGTCATCTTTTATTGCAAAAGCGGTTAGGGCCAATACGGGTATTTCCTTATTAAGTTTACGTATTTCCCTTAAACAATCAACTCCATTTATTCCCGGCATGTGAATATCAACAATAATAATATCAAATGATTCATCTTGTTTGAACTGTTCTATTAATTTCTCTCCGCTATTCGTTCCTGTCACATTAATTTTCGGTTGATCCTGCAAAATATCGTTTATCAACATAAAATTAGCATTATCATCTTCCGCAAAGAGAATATTTATATCTTTACTTATTAATCCTGATTTTGGTTTTTTAGGTTTACACGTTTTTGAAACATCTTTTTCCAAAAGCTTTAACACAGGAACGGAAAAATAAAATTTACTGCCTTTGGTAAATTCACTTTTTACCCATATTTTGCCGTTTAGAATATCAGCGAGTTTTTTACATATTGCAAGGCCAAGACCTGTACCACCGTATTGACGTTTTCTATGGTCTTCGATTTGTTTAAACATATCGAAAATTTCTTCTTTATCACCTTTTTTAATACCTATTCCCGTATCTTCAACCTTAAATATATACATGTCATCTTTAAGTTTGACGGAAACCGTAATACCGCCTTGTTTTGTAAATTTAACAGCATTTCCAACAAGATTAAATAAAATCTGGCGGATTCTCATCGGGTCAGCAAAGATTTCATCTTCAGTTTTAATATTAACTTTAAAAAATAATTTTTTATACTCAAAACTCTCTTTGAGTAAAATGTATATGTCATCTATTAATTGTTTAATACTAAATTTTTTAGGTTTGATTTTTATTTTACCTGCTTCAATTATTGACATCTCTAACAAGTCGCTTAACAAATTAACGAGACGGTCACCGGATTTATAGATAACATCAGCGTATCTTCTCTGTGTTTGATTTAACGTTGCATCTAATGTCAGTAGCTGGCTATAGCCAAGCATGGAATTTAACGGCGTTCTTAATTCATGGGACATTACAGCGAGAAACTCGGATTTTAACCTGTTTGACTCTTCTGTTTTGTCAAGGGCATTTTCCAGCCGTTTTATTAACTTTTCTCTTTCAAGCTCAGCAGTTTTTCTGTATGTAATATCAACGTGTGTACCGGTAATTCTTGAAGGCTT
>CALGPD010000178.1 GCA_937960625.1 uncultured Spirochaetia bacterium
ATATCCTTCTGTTTGCGAATATTGAAAAGCCTTGTTTTTATCGTTTTTTATTGTACGCAATGCAGAGCGTTTTAACTGTTTTATAGGGAATAAACTTTCATCAGGCAATCCTCCTGCAAAAGAAATAAATCCCGGTTTGCCTATTACTTTTAATATTTCTCTGATAGCAGACGATTTGGTATTTTTTACCCGTTTTGAATAATAATCCTGAATTTGATCAGAACGGAAGAAAGGAACAATTTTGTTTATATTCTTGTTAAGATTCTGAATTGTTTCACTTTGGATAAAATTATGAATGATTTTTTTTAAACGGCTCAATATAAATACCTTATTTAATTAATTTGGACACTGTCCGGAAATTATCGTGTAAAGCGTTTTTCATCATTTCAAAAGCCATCATTTCCACAGTAATTAGTTCTCCGCCATAATGAGAAAACCGGTCTAAAGCGATTTTTTTATCATTTTCCTTTCTGCTACCAACCGCATCAGTAAGTAAATATACTTCATAATCATCCGCAAGGGCATCCAATCCTGTTTGTAATACGCAGATATGAGTTTCTATGCCGCAGAGTATTAAGTGTTTTGCTTTTGTACTTTTTAATTTTTGTATAAAGGCCGGTTCTCCAAAACAAGAAAATGAAGATTTAATTATATATCCGTTGGAATCAATAACGTCTTTAATTCCACTAACAGTATTCCCGATTTTTTCAGGTAATTGTTCGGTAACAATAACGTGGATACCTAATGTTTCAGCAACTTGAACAGCTTTTACAGCTTCTTTTAATACAGTTTCATTATCATATATAGCAGGTAGCAATTTTTCTTGAAAATCAATCACAACGAGAACTGTATTTTTATCAGGTATGAGTAACTTACCTCTATTTTCCATATATGTTCAATCCTTAATCACTTATATTCATTTCTCGGGGGATTGCAATTTTACCCGTTCTGGTAACATCGATTATACCATAAGGTTTAACAAGTTCAATGAATGCATTGATTTTGGAAGGTTTTCCTTTTATTTCAACGCATAAACTTCTTGGCCCTACATCAACCGCCCTGCCTTCAAATACGTGCGATAAATCTAAAATCTCACTCCGGCTATGACCTTTTAAATTGATCCGGACAAATGCAAGCTCAGTTTCAACATGGTCGATATGGGTTAAATCACTAACCTTTATAGTGTCAATGAGTTTATTTAACTGTTTTTTAACCTGTTCGATTATTTTTTCGTCGCCGTGAGTAACTATTGTCATTCTTGAAAAATTAGGGTCTTCAGTTTCTCCAACTGTCAGGCTTTTAATATTATAACCACGTGAGGAGAATAACCCCGCGACTTTTGCTAAAACTCCAAATTTATTTTCAACTAATACGCTTATTGTACTTAACATATTACGCCATCCCCATAATTTCATTTATTGCTTTACCCGCAGGAACCATAGGAAATACGTTTTCTTCCCGCGAAATTACAAATTCTATTACACTAGGTTTTCCGTTAAACAATTCTTCTTTTAATACACTTTCAACCTGTCCAACTTCCGTAACTCTAACTCCGCTTATTCCGTATGCTTTAGCAAGAGCAACAAAGTCAGGTATATATTTATGGCATTCGCTTCCCTGTACTCCCTTGCATTCCGGAGGGCATTCATCATCTTTAAGCAAGCACGTGCTGGAGTATCTTCTGTCAAAGAATAATTCCTGCCATTGCCTTACCATACCAAGATAACCGTTATTTAGAATAATTATTTTAACGGGTAAGTTATATAAAGCTGCAGTTGCAAGTTCCTGTATATTCATTTGTATTGATCCGTCTCCAGCAATATCAACAACGATCTTATCCGGAAAAGCTACCTGCGCTCCAAGTGCAGCAGGATAACCGTAACCCATTGTACCTAATCCACCTGAAGTTAACAGACTTCTTGGATTTTTATATCTAAAATACTGAGCTGCCCACATTTGATTTTGGCCTACTTCAGTTGAAACTATACAGTCCCCTTTGGTAAGTTCACTGATTTTCTCAATAACAAACTGAGGTTTAATATCTCCGTCAGGTGATTGAATGTATTTTGAAGGATGTTCTTCTTCCCATTTTTTACACAAACTGCGCCAATCATCAATTTTACATTCCTTAACGTTTTTAGTTAACTCGGGAATTATTGTTTTGGCATCACCTACAATTGGTATGTCAACACCAACACTTTTTGAAATAGAAGTGGGGTCAATGTCAACGTGAATAACTTTAGCAATCGGCGCAAAGGCATCTAGTTTACCCGTTACACGGTCATCAAACCTTGCTCCCACGCTGAGTATTAAATCACACTCTGTGAGCGCGTAATTTGCTTGATAAGTGCCATGCATTCCGGGCATTCCAAGCCATAAAGGATTGTCAGGGTCAATGCTTCCAAGCCCGAGAAGTGTCGTAGTAACCGGAACTTTGCATTTATCCACAAACTTTCTAAAATCATCCGCAGCATCGCTTGAGATAATTCCGCCTCCGGCCATAATCACCGGCCTTTTAGCATTACTAAGCATTTTCATTGCTTTCTTGATTTGTCCCGGGTGGCCTTCATAGTTGGGATTATATCCTCTAAGTTCAACTTTTTCAGGATATTTAAACTCGGTTTTCCCTTTTGAAATATCTACAGGAATATCTATTAATACAGGGCCTTTTCTTCCGGTGTTTGCGATGTGAAAAGCCTCTTTAACAGTTTTTGATAATTCGTTTATATCTTTAACGAGAAAATTGTGTTTAGTAATAGGCCGTGTTATTCCTACCATATCAACTTCCTGAAAAGCATCGTTTCCAATCATTGATGAAGCAACCTGACCCGTTATAATTACCATAGGAATACTGTCCATGTTCGCTGTCGCAATTCCGGTAACCGTATTCGTTGCTCCTGGCCCTGAAGTTGCAAGGCAGACACCGACTTTTCCTGAAGCTCTTGCGTATCCGTCAGCCATATGCGCGGCACCCTGTTCATGGCGGGGCAAAATAACTTTAATATCCTTTTCATCAAATAGTACATCGAAAATCGGAATAACCACTCCGCCGGGGTATCCGAAAATTGTGTCAACGCCTTCTTTTTTAAGGCTTTCTACCAATATCTGAGCTCCAGTCAACTCCATAATTTACTCCAGTTTAGTTTGCATTTATATGGAATAAATCCCAAAATGCGTTAAAGAATTAGGTCTAAATATATAAAAAAAAAGTAAATAGGGAAAATTATTTTTCTATTGCAACTAACAATATGGATAGAATTTATACTTATTTTGATATGCGGTTGTTTTATAGGATGTTTTAAATGATTAAACTTTTCAAATAGTATTTTTTAAGTGGTAAAAGATTATTTTTATAATAGTTTTTCAATTTGATGCTTTGTCAAATCTGTAACAGCGGCAATGGATTCAATATCGAATCCGTTTTGGAGCATTTTTTTTTGTTATGTTTATTTTTTCGTTTTCAATACCTTCTTTTTTTTCTTTAATTCCTTGTCTTTTTCCCTCTTCTTTACCTTGCTTTTATGCTTCCTGTTTAGCATATTCGATTATTGCCTGGTCATCCCGTTTTCTTTTCAGCATTGATTCGTACAATTCTCTCATTTTATCATTACCGGTGAACTTTTTATATTCATTATGCGTTTTTTCAATTTCTGTTTTTTGTTCTAATATGCCTTTTATGTTCTCCTCCATTTAATGGCCTTCAACAGTTAAATATTCAAACCAAAGTTTTAAGTCTTCATTAAGTTGAGATATATTACTTTTAAACTTCGGCATTTCCAAAAAGTGAATTTGAAAATTGCCGGTTAATAAAACGTTTTTGCTCTTGTATTCAAAAGGTAAGAAACAAGAGTGAAAGTTGTCAAGTTCCTGTATTAAATTAAAATCTAAAATGTTAATACAAATAACGGGTTTAAGTTTGTTGTAATAATTACCCTCGGATAATTGCGCGCTGTATAATTTAGCCTAATAATAAAAAGTCCTATGTTTATATTCATATCCCGGTGTTAATTGGACTTCAATTTTATAAACTTCTCCTTCAGCGTCTTTGGCTTTAATATCCAGCACCGTGTATTTATCCGTTGTGAATTCTTTGATATCTTCGGGATGAAGGTCAGCGGTTTCCTCTCTGCCGAAAATATATTTAAACACTATATCTTTAAGCGGATTAATAGATTCAACCATATGAAAAATTTTACAGTAATAATAAATAAAATTTAAATTTGAAATAATATAATTATAATTGATAGTTTCATTATATTGACCTCGCTTTAATTTTACCATATATTTACGCATAAAAAGGAGCAGTCATGGCTGATTTTAACTTTTCTTTCCCTTTACAAGTAAGAATTTCCGATGTGAACTACGGCAATCACGTTAGCTATGCATATTACCTATTATACTTTCAGGATGCCAGAATTGCTTACCTAAATAATCTCGGGTTTTCAGAACTCGATATCGGCGGCAAAGGCATTATCGTTACCGAAGTAAACTGCAAATACAAACGCGAACTTAAACTAGGAGATAAACTCGATGTACATTGCAAAGTCTCTTCTTTATCCTCAAAAGGCTTTGAAATGGACTATGAAATTAAACGCGCCGGCAAATCCTGTGCCACAAGCCACATGAATTTCCTGTGCTTTGATTACAACGAAAAAAAGGTATCAGCTCTACCCGAAGTTTTTTCCAAAAAAGTCAGTGAGTTTGAGGGGATTTAAGGATTATTTTTTCAACGTATATCAATTCTGCACAGGATTAGAAAAATTAACTTCCTTTGAATAAACCCAGATTTTAGCATAAATAAAGAAGCGCCAAGTAGTCTGATACCGAATGAGTATTCATTAGCGGTAAAATAAACAGTAGAACTAATCCTCTTTGTTGTGCAAACATTAACCTTTATTTCTGAATATTGCATAAATTTTTATACATTAAATATTTTCAATTGACTTTCAAATATAATAGTATAAAATAAAGTAAAATCGTTACAACGATGCGTTGTATTGTATTTTATTAAAGGAGGCTTAAATGGATAGAGACGGCTGGTTTGACGGGCAGGGTATAGACCTATTTAAAAACGCTCTTGACAAACGCAAAAAAGAATGGGACGAAATAATGGCAGACGGAGTGGTATCTGAAAAAGAAATCAAAATGCAAAAAGCAGTAATTATTAAGAAATTGAAACGTATTGAGTCTGAACTCGGTGACTCACAACACAGATTGGTAACCGATGTTTTAATCGATTATGAACTTTTAATTAGAATGTTAATGTACCCGGATACTATCCCTGACGGAGAAACAAAAGGGCGCATAGTAACCAGAGACAAAAACGAATAAGGCGAAAGGAGTAATTATATATGTCTGAAAAACAAAGACGAATAAACACTACCGGGTTGACTGCAATAGTAAAACCAACAACACAGTGTAATTTAAACTGTAAATATTGTTACGTTGACGGTATTAATAATCAAAATAGAATGGCTGATGACACTCTTAAAAACGTTATCGGAAAAACTATAGAATACAACGAAAAGTTAGATAGACAAACCCGTTTTTTATGGCACGGGGGTGAACCTCTGTTAATGGATATTGATTTTTGGCAAAATGTTATAGATTACCAAAAACAGTACGATACAAAGTTTAAAATTAAAAACGGTATTCAAACAAACTTAACTTTATTAAACGAACAAACTATTGATTTTTTCATGCAGCACGATTTTGCAATTTCAACAAGTTTGGACGGGCCGAGAGAAATTCATAACAAACACAGAGTATTTAAAAACGGTGACGGTACTTATGACAAGGTAATTGAAAATATCCGTTTGCTTAAATCCCGGGATATGCAGGTCGGCCTCGTTGTAGTATTAACCGAAGACACAGCAGAATATATTGAAGATATTTATAACTTAATGCTTGATGAGGGATTGTCTTTTTCTGTAAACGCGGTTTCTCCTGTTCCACGGGCTGAAACAAATCATACTTTTATTAAACCCGTTACTTTTGCAAAAGCAATGAACAAACTCGTTGACTTATGGTTGGATGAAAATGACCGTGACAGGGCAGAGAAATCAAGAATCAACATCGCGGAACTTACAGTTGAAAAGCTTATTTTAGGTATTGCCCGGCGTTGTTCTAATTCAAGGCATTGTTCAAAATCTTTTATCGGAGTTAACCCCGCTGGAGATATTTTCCCATGCGGTACAATGAACGATAAAGCAGACTTTAAATACGGCAATATTAACGAAAAACCTTTAAACGAAATATTAAACTGCGAAATGCGCTATTCATTAATGCGCAGAGCAGAAAACATCCGTGATGATGAGTGTGTTTCATGTGAATGGAATAACGTATGTAATTCAGGGTGTATGTCACATGCTTATGCAAAGCATAAAGACGCTTATAGAAAAGACCCGTTTTGTGCAGCGTATAAAATTATTAACTCTCATGTTAAATCACGTTTAGAAAAGATTTTTGAAAAAGCTCAAAGCAACAGTGATAAAGATAATTGCTACGTTATCTTAAACAAACGCGTTAATTTTGACAAAATTGAAAATCCGGCAATTAAACGTTTATTAACCCGGGAAAAAATTTACTCGCGGCTTCTTCCTAAGTATGAAAACGGCAGCCCGGCTATGATAATTAGGCCGGAAAGAACGAGTAATTTTTACCCTGATTATGGTGATTTTTACGATGATTGGCCTGAGTACATGGAATATATGGAATACGATGATTACTACATGGTTTATGAAGACTGTATGGTATTAACGTAATTGGTGATTTTTATATAAATATAACCGCATCAGAAATGGTGCGGTTTTTTTATAATGCACTTGATTTCATCTTTCGTTAAAGTCGTTTCGCTATCCGAAACAACGCATATCCTCCAGTATCAGCTTTCGCGTTTTTAAAAATGAAGGATTTTCTAATTTTTAAGTGTTTGCCTTGATAATAATCCACTTAAATCAATTTGCTTTACAACTTCATTTTCA
>CALGPD010000179.1 GCA_937960625.1 uncultured Spirochaetia bacterium
AAATATTCCCTTTTTCTTGCTTCCCGGCTTTTTTCCGGTCATCTTTATCCTCAATACCATGGTCTACTGAATTACGGATTATATGAAACAGCGGATCTGATATTTTTTCAAAAATATTTTTATCAATTTCTGTTTCTTTGCCTGTTATATGAATATCCACAGTTTTATTTAGTTTTACGCAAAGCCTTTTAATTAAACCGTGAAGTTTGCTGAACAAATTATCCAAAGGCAGCATTCTGATCGAAAGAGTTATTTCCTGCAATTCTCTGGTTATTTTGTTTAACTCATCTGATGTTTTCTGGAAGTTTATGTTATTGAGTTTTTTTAGTTCGGGATTATTTATTAATAGAGATTGGGAAATCATTAATTCGCCAACTAGGTCGAATAATCTGTCAAGTTTATCCGTATTCACTCTTATATTTTTGGTTTTAACCATTTGAGAAATTTCTGTATTACTTGCCTGTACTTTTTCATTTTCTTTTGTATTATCCATTTCAATTATTTGATGTTCCTCCACTTGATTTTCAGGGGTTTCTGAATTTTGTTCTGTTTCTTCGTTTTCATTAAGTATTTTTTCCTGTTCCTGTTCCTGTTCCTGTTCCTGTTCCTGTTCCTGTTCCTGTTCCTGTTCACTTAAAGCCTGAGTAATGATTTGTTTTTCATCTTCTTTGTTTTCATAATCAACGTTTAAGTCAATAACCAATTCTTCCTGGTTCTCATGTTCATCTTTAGTTTCACTATCCTGATTTTCTTTAATATCTTCTTCATTTACAGTTAAATCGATATTATCTTCTGATTCTTTATTTTCCTGTATATCCTCGTTTTCTTCGTTAGTTTCTTCTATTTTGTTTTCTGTTGTATCGGTACTATTATAATATTCCAATCTTTCTTTAATTTCAGTTATTATACTTTCTTGATTTTCTTCATCTTCAATATCAGAATTATTTTCTTCGGCATAGTCAATGTGTTTATTTAAAACGTCAATAACTCTATATATAAGATTAATTTCTTCATTGTCCGGCCTGATACTTTTATTTTCCCTGAAAAAATCGAGAAAACTTTCCGCGTGATGGGTTAAACTGTTTATTTTACTAAAGTTTAAAAAACCGGATGTAGCTTTTAATGTATGGAAAAGCCTGAACACACGGTTTATAAAATCATCATAACTTTCATCATCTATGTCTATATCGTAAAAGCCGAGAGCTTGCATTACATCATCCATTAATTCTCTTGCTTCAATTATAAATCCTTCTAAAATTTCATTAGTTCTAAAGCTTTTCATTAAATACCTCCTTATTACTGCTAACACTTATATCCTTAATAATATTTTCAACAAAATTGAGTTTTTCATAACTAAGAGGTTTTTGAATAAAATAATCATATTTGATTAAATCACTATGCAGATGTTTAATTTTGATTTCATCTTTTCCTGATACTGCTATACACACGGTTTTAGGAGAATTCTTTTTAACTAAATTGATTAAATTCAGCCCAAGCCCGTCCAAAAGATAAACATCGGAAATAATCAAACTGAATTTTTTTTCTTTGATCATTTTAATTGCCCCAATAAAAGAGTTTTCTGTATATACAACGCATAATTTAGAAAAATATCCTGTTAATTTCTCAAGATATTCCTTAAAATCATCTACAATTAATATTTGGATTTTTTTCATATACTTACCTTTTTTGCCCTCATATATATCATTGCAATAAGTATGCCATTATCCAAGCATTTGTCAAGCCTCTTAATTCATTATCGAGATAAGACTTAGAAAAATTGTATTTTTTCTTTTTTTAGTAACAATATAATTAGGTTAATAATTGTGTACAATATTTTAACACTGTTTAGTTTTTATACAATATTCATGCTGAAACATGAATATGTTAATGTAAATTTATGTAATAATTTTAAAAATTTTTAAAAAGCTGGTAATGTGAAGGAAATTTATTTTTGCAGTAAAGTGTTAAAAAATTTTACAATAATAAATTGAGTTTAATTTGTTGCTTATATATTTTGTTATATTTTTATTTTATTTTTGAAATCAACGTTGTGCGTGAAATATCCAAAGCTTTTGCTGTTTCCGTTCTATTATTATTGAATAATTCTAAAATGTTTTTAATATAAAGCTTTTCAAATTCTTTGAGAGTTAACACACTTTCTTTTAAAATATCAATTGTAATAGTATTATCTTCGCTGTAAATTTTAGTTTGTTTATCCGGTTTTGTATTCATCGTGTTTTCGTTTTCATAATTGATATTTGTAGTGCCGAAATTTATATTTTCGCTTTTGATTTCTCCGTCTCTGCAAAAAATCATGGCATTTTCTATTACATTTTTTAATTCCCTGACATTTCCCGGCCATGCATGTTTTTTTAGTTTTTCAATTGCGTTTTTTGAAATTGAATTAATATTTTTTGAGAATGATAAGTTAAAGATATTTCTGAAATATTGGGCAAGCATATCAATATCGCTTAATCTTTCCCTAAGAGGCGGCAGTTCCAGTTTTATTGTATTAAGCCGGAAAAATAAATCTTTCCTGAATTTTTTTTCTTTTACAAGAGTTTCGAGATTGGCGTTTGTGGCTGTTATTAATCTTACATCGCATTTTCTTTCCTTAACAGAACCCACATGCCTGATTTTTTTATCATCCAGAAAATTTAAAAGTTTGGATTGTAAAGATAAGGGGATGCTGTCGATTTCATCTAGAAATAACGTTCCTCGGTCTGCGAGTTCAATAAGCCCTTTTTTTGCTGATTTTGCATCAGTAAAAGCGCCTTTTTCAAAACCGAATAATTCAGTTTCAAGAAGATTAGGCGCAATATCGGCACATGATAGATGAACGAATTTATCCATGTCTCCTTTGTAATTGTAATGAATATATTTTGCGATTGAGCCTTTTCCCGTACCTGTTTCTCCAGTTATAAGAATAGATGAAAAAGGGTGTTCAATAATCGTGTTTATTTTATTCTTAATTTTTTTTACTTCATTGGATTCTCCTATATATACCGGTTCATTTAACGAAGAAATTCCTTC
>CALGPD010000180.1 GCA_937960625.1 uncultured Spirochaetia bacterium
CTTAAATATCCTTCCCTGATTAACGATATATCATATATATCACCTCCAACTTCAATCATAGGTTGAAAGTAAATTTCAAATGATAGTTCTTTAATATGCGAATAATCACTTTCAATAAAATTTCTTTGAAATCTTTTTGCCAGATTTAAATCCTTTTTGATTGTATCATATGCCTGGGTAAGCTCTTCTGTGCGCTGCTTAACCATTTTTTCAAGTCCAAGTGTTAGGTCTTCTAATTCTTTATACATTCGTGAGTTTTCAAGTGATATTGCTATCTGGGAAGATATCATTTTTAAAAAGTTTAGACTTTTTTCAGTAAATACTCCCTGATTTAAATTATTTTCAAGATAAATTATTCCAATAGTTTTTCCTTGATGTACCAGTGGAATACACATTACTGAAACAGGTTTGTTTTTCTTAATATATTCATCATTGTTGTATTGGCTGTTTTTTAATACATTTTCAATAATTATACTTCTGTTTGTATTGGAAACGTAATTGATAATGGAAAGAGGAAAATCTGAGGACATTTTATTTTCAGTAGTAGTTTTATTTGTAATGATTTTAATTTTGCCGTTTTCAAATAGCCCTTTTGCAAGAATTACCCAATTATTATTTTTTTCAATTATCAGTAATCCTGTTTCCGCGCCTGCATTTTCAATTGTGATTTTCATTAATTTGTTTAATAATTCAGAAAGAATAATTTCACCTGAAATGGCTTGAGACGCTTTCATTACACTTTCCAGATCAAGTATATCAGTCATGCCGGAAGTAGTGGATGTAGTACTCTGTAAATTGTTAATAAATTCATTTTGAGATATATTTTCAGATATAAAACTGTCATTTAGACTACTGAATTTATTTATTAATTGAGAAATCTTTGCGTTTGCGCCCCATTTTAAATAACAATATCTTGCTTCAACGTAATAATATTTGGAAATTTCCGTTTTATTTTGCTCAAGGTAAAAATAACTGGCAAGTTCATTTGCTAATGCCTGTTCGTGAATAAAGCCGTTTTCACGTGAATATTTAATAGCCAAATCATAAAATTCCATTGCTTTGTTTGTTTTTTTCTTGATCCGGCAAATTTCTGCATTTAAAAGATAGTATTTGTTTAAAAAGTTTTCAGGGCAATGCTTGCACCATTTCTTCAGCTTTTTTAAATACCGTTTGGATTTTGACAATGCTTGGGCTTTTCCGTTGTAATTGTTAGCTGAAATATTCCTTAGCAATGAAATTGAATAATTTAAATAAAACACGGGTACGACAACTGTTCCCATAACTCCTAATATGCTTTTCTCTGCTTTTTCAGCAAATTTTATTCCTAATGAATAATTATTGAAAATATTGCAGATTAAAAGTTTATTAAAATAAAAATAGAATTTTAAAGTCTGGTCCGGTGATTTTTCATAGAAAGGTAAAATATCTTTCTCGTCAAAGTATTTTCCTTTATAATCCAAAGGATTGCCTTTAGATTGAATTAAATTTACAATTGTCTGATATCCGTTTTCAAATCGGTATAGGCTTGCCTGTTGGCGTAAATGCGCGATAGTATCTCTAAATTCTTCAAGTTGATTTTTTAAATCAGGCAGATACCAACCGCTTAAAAATGCATGGTATGTCCAATGCTCAAGCGCGTAAGCGCTGAATTCTACATCTCCTGAATTCATTCCGGCTTCATATGCCTCAAATAACGGAGGTATTGTCTGGCTTAACGGCATTTTCCAATGGGAGATAAAACAATATACAGTTGTGTATACTTTTGCTTTGAGGTTTTTCTCGGAATATTTTTTTAGCATCTTTAAGGCTAATTCGCCAAATTCGTTTCCTTTTTCAATATCTCCTAATACAGAGCAAAGAATTAATCCCCATCCCATATAAATAAATGAACAATCTTTAGGGTTACCGTGTTTTAAAGCTAATTTTATTGTTTTCGCGGATAATAATGGTATTATTTCAGGTTTTGCCCGGTATGCAGCGCTGGAAAGCTGCATCATTATTCTGGAACTGGCAATCACTCTTTCATCATGTAATTCTTTTAGATTATAAAATTTTTCAATACTTTTACCGGAAAGTTTAAATCTAGTTCCTAATATTGACATCCCTATTTTAACCATTGAAGGATTTTCCGGGACATTATAACCAAGCAGTTTTAAAACTTTGACACCGATTTTAATAGCATTTATTTGATTACCTTGAGTAATTTTGCTAATCATTAATGTTTCATAAATAGGAATTTGCTGGAATATATTTTTCGTTTTGCGGATTGCAGTATTGGATAGCTTTTCCATTTCTTGATAATTACCGCTTAGAAAAGCCCCTTGAATAGCTTCAATGTAAATCTCAAGGGTTAAATCAAAATATTCTTCCCATGAATTTTCATCTAACAATGATAAAGCTGTTGATAAAAAATTAAAATATAAATTGTATGCGGAATTCTGTTTTGCTTTTCTGCCTGCTAATAAATTATACTTTGCAATATTTATCTTTTCCATTTTAGATTCAATTAAATCTGTTGCAAGATTTAAATGTTGAATAGCTTGAAAGATTTTTTCGTTACCGAATTCATCAGCTTCTTTTAATATTGTCCGGCCAATATTATAATGTAATTCCTTTTTAGTTTTTTCATCATTTATATCGTATGCGGCTTTTTGAACCCTAGTATGGGAAAAACTATAAATATTATAATTATCGAGTAAATTTTCATTTATGGAATTTACTACATTGTTTTTTATTATAATTATCCCTTTTTCTATAAGAATATCAATAAAGCGGTAAATCTCATCGTCGTTGAAATCAGTAAGTTTTATGAGGTGTTCAATTGAGAAATCTATTCCTATGCAGGCAGCGATTTTGATAAAACTTTGTATTTGTTCATCAAGCATCATTATTTTATCAGCGATTAAAGCTCCAATATCATCCGGTACATTTATAGATTTAATTACTAATTCATTCCATTTCCATCTTTCCTCAGAAGTATCAAAATAGATTGCCTTAGATTCATATAACGAATTAATAAATTGTTTTAAAAATAAAATATTGCCTTCGGTTTTATTATAACAAATTTCAGCAAGGCCGTTAACTTGTTCCTCACTGATATGAAAACTATTTGAAAGAATTTTTATAATATCTTTTTTTGATAATTCTTTAATATCGATTTCAACGGTTTTCAAATTCCGGGAAACAATTCTGTCTTTGAAATTTTGAATGTTATGGTTTTCCTTTAACTGCTCATTTGATAAAGTTATAATTATCATTAAATAACGTATTAAACCTTCAAGCATTAAAGTCTCAATTAAATCTAAAACTGCCAAATCAGCTTTTTCAATGTCATCCAAAATGAGAATAACAGGAGTGTCTTTTGTGCAAAAAACGTTTACAAATTTTTTAAACATTAGTAAAAACCGGTTTTTTTGCTCGATTCCGTTTAATTCTTCAACTTCAGGTTGTTCGCCTAAAATTAATTTCAAAGCCGGAAATAATTTAACGGTAATACCTGCATTTTCACCTAGAGCAGATAGTATTCTTTGTTTCCATGATTCAATCTCAATTTCGCTTTTAGATAAAATTTGTTCTATTAATGGAGCTATAGCGTTAATGATTGGAATATATGGATTTAAAGTATTTGCTTCATTACAATCTCCATATAGAAAAAAACCTTTTTTTTCAGAAACAAGTTTGCTTAAGTTTCTCGTTATAGATGTTCTTCCCGAACCTTCATTGCCGCTGATAAATACTATTTCTTTTTGTCCGGCACAAATTCTTTGAAATGATTCTTCTAAAACTTCAATTTCATTTTCTCTTCCGGAAATCTCCCCATGTAAAATTAAATACTGTGGAATATCATGTTCACCAATTTTAAAAGCATTTATTATACCGTTTTGGTAATATTCATCAAAGCAAATCTGTAGATCTTTTATCAATCCAAAAGCGCTTTGATACCTGTCTTCAGGAGCTTTGTTTAATAATTTCATTATAATGTTTGATATCTGAACCGGTATATTATTTTTAACTTCTACCGGTGGAATGGGTTTGCTCGCAATATGAAAGTGTATTATTTCGAGTTTATCGTTTGATATAAACGGTACTTTTCCTGTAAGAATTTCATAAAACGTTATGCCTAAAGAATAATAATCACTTCTGTAATCAATTAATCTGTTTGTCCTTCCTGTCTGTTCAGGGGATATATAAGGCAGCGTGCCTTCAATAAGAATGTTTTCCTGATCAGTGTTCTGAATATCTGCTTTTAATTTTGATATGCCGAAATCAATGATTTGTAATTCGTTGCTTTGCTCATGCCAGATAATATTTGAAGGGTTAATATCTCTGTGAATTATTCCGCTTTGGTGGATATTATCAAGAGCAGATGTTAAGTTTATCGCAAAGTTTAGAAATTCAAGTATTCCAAATTTTACCTGTTTTAAATAATTACTTAATGCCTCACCGTTAATGTCTTCATAAACTATTATAAACGAATTATTGTATGATAAGAAATCCAATGCTTTGACAACGTTTTTTTCCTTAACAGTTTTAGTTAATTCGTACTCATTTTTAAATTTTGAAATCCGGTAAGGAGTAGGGTAATCATTTTTAAGAATTTTTACAATAACGTGTTTATTGTCTTTAATTCTTACACACCGATGAACAATACTACGCGTGCTTTCATATAATTTTTCTTTTATTTCAAAACCGGAAATTTTGTCCAAACTTTCCCCTGGAAACAACAATTTTATTATTAAAATTAGTAAAATTAATATATAACAGAATATTATACAGAATTTTAATAATAAATCAATAAAAATATAAATTTACTTAAATTTATATTTTTCTATTAATCTATCACCCCCTGATTTCTCAACAATAATATTACAATTAGGAAGCAGTTTTTTCAATCTTTCTATTCCCTTATTATCAACCGGGTTATACGTTAATGATATATTTGAAAGATTTTTTAATCCGGAGATTTCATCAGGTATAGACTTTATCTGATTTCGCTTTAAAAATAGTTTTTCAAGATTATTGAGGCTTAGAATACTTTTGGGAAATTGTGTAAACCCGTTGTTTTTAATATTTAATAATTTCAGGTTTTTTAATTGGCAAATTCTCTCCGGTAGATTTGATAGTTTGTTATTTCCAACGAGTAGGGTAACAAGATTTTTATAATCCAGAATTCTCTCCGGAAAATCAGTAAGCCCGCAATGTTCAATGGTTATATTGGTGATTTTTTCCTTATTATAAGGAATATCTAATACGTTGTTTATTTCCATGAAATCAAGCCCGCTTAGGTTTAAGAAAGAATCTTTGTTGTTTTTTACTTTGTTGCTTATGGCTTTTTGTATACGGTTTTTATGAATTTCAATTTCTTCCTTACTTCCAAGTAATTTTACAACCTGAAGATATTTCCGAGCATAAAAAGGATTTTCAAATGTATTGTTTTTAAATCCTGCTCTTTTGTATTCATTAATAAAGATATTTGTAAATTTTTTTATATCATCCCAATCTAAATTAGTAGATATTTCAAAAGAAACATCTGTTCTCGGTTCAATATCCGAAACAGAAATACCATCCCGGCTATATGCAATTGCTAATGTATTGCTGTAAATTTTTATATCTTTCATATTATATGTAAGAAAATTTATCAAACATCCGTATCCATCTCTGGGATTTCCGCTTAATTCATCAAACTTGAAAATTAAGTATTTATCTTCATTTTTTAAATAAAAGCTTGATTTAACAATATCCGGATTATAATTAACCTTGCTTTTATCAAAAATGTCTTCCTTATAAAAACCATTAATTATATCAATTAACAAAAACACAATTGGTTTAAAACCTTGTTTTTTATTCTGCTGCAAATTAAAGTTTATATTTAATACAGTTTTGAATTGTTTTTTTATTCCTTCATCCCATAATACATTAAAAATTGAACCTTGCAAAGTACACCCTTTTTTAATAGTTTAATTAATTTTAAGTATAACTTTATAGTTTCAATTTTCAATAGAATATATAAAAAACGTTAAGTAATGTTGACTTTTACCCCGATTTTAAATACACTATATTAACGAAAAAAAAGCGGGTGTGGCGGAACTGGCAGACGCGCTAGACTTAGGATCTAGTACCTTTGGTGTGGGGGTTCGACCCCCTCCACCCGCAAAAACTAACAAGGCAGGCAAATGATACGCTTGCCTTTTTTGATTCTAAAGACGTTGGTGGTTGTTTTTCGTATACTTTTCGTAAACGAATCTGTTTTAATATACTAACAGCTTATGTATACAAATCTGCAAGTTATTATAATATTTTATACTTATTTGGGCTGTCAACCCGCTATTTTAAACACAACGGGTATATTTCCAATCCATGTATGTATATGGAATTTACCCATAAAAACGAAATTGTATTTTCTGTCTGATAAAAATCTTTTCAATGAATTTACACCGAGCTTAATTGAATTTATTAGCAGTTTAAAAGTAATTACGCTCTTTTGTTTAGCTTTTATAACACCACCGGATATGTTTTTTTTAGCTATATTCTTATGGTTCATTCGTAATATTAAAGCGAAACTAAAAATATGGATATCTTCAGTCGTTGGATTAGTAATTTTTAGTTTAACGTTTAATTCAGGATTGGTTTTAATATTAAACCTTTTAAGTAATCCTGATAAAACCGTATCTTCACTTTGTTTCAATTTAATACTTGCGCTTTCAATTTTATAATTACATTTTAAGAGCCTTGCTTGAGTTTTACTTTTTAAAAATATCTCCGCCCCGGTTATTATTACGATAACAGCGCATAAAATAACAACGGTTTCAAAAATATACGCAAAAACCGTTTTCTTTTTATTTATAACTGCTTCATTTTTAACGTATGAAACGGAATGAATTGTTCCCGAGATTACGCCGAATACAAAAATCAGTGAGTTTAGAGCAAGAATTATCGAAAATAAAATGTGGGAATTGCCAAAACTGTTTATCATATAATTAATAATTATCAAAAACAATGTTATGGACGTTCCGAAACCTAAACTCGTTGCCGGATTTTTTAAACTAATTCTCGCAATAACGTTGTATCCGCGTCCCCAAAGCAAAAATGAGTAGGATAAATAAATCAAAGCGTTTATGAAAATAAAAACAAAGTATGAAAGAAAAGTATAAGCAAAACTGCTGTAAGGTAAAATAAAAAAGAATAGAGCAAAAACGTAAAAAATAGTGAACATAAGCATTTTTAATTCTTCAAATATATTAAAAAGAAAATGCCTAAAACCCGTTCTTTGTATCTTGAAAGGGCAATCATATCCTAATTTATTTTGAATACGGATTGATAACGGGTCAAGTATAAAACCTTTAAATAAACTTAGAACAACGAGAGTGGAAACATAAGATAAATATAAAATAATTGGACTAAACAAATTATAAAGAGGTGAAGACATTACGGGTTTTAAATATTGCATGGGGGTAAAATAAATCCATGCTTTGCTTATGGCAAACAACGTGTTTTTTATTAAAACGTTATTAAAAAAAGAAATATAAAACCTGGATATTATATAGAAAATTATAAGAGAAATGAAAAATAGTGCCAATGAATATTTGTAATTTTGACACGCGAGTTTAATTGTTTCTTTATGAAATAAACTACTAAAGCCTTTTAAAAATTTTTTAATTATCTTCACAATAATTACTTTAAAACATTTTAATTAAAATTACAAAGAAAAAACTAAGATTTTGTCAGCGGTATTTTTGCTTCGCGTACACTGCACACTTTATGGAGAATATCAAATCAGCTGCTAGTTTTATTCCCTGTTGTTGTTCATGAAATTAGTACAATCGTTATTTTTTATGATTTTAAAAATCAATAAGTGTTGGTATAACTAATATCGGAATATTAAATATTATTATTCTGAAATTAGAATATCAAGGGGAACTGTTCTGAAAAAATAACAACAATTTTAGCAATTTTATTGATTTTATGCTCATTTGCTTTTAGTCAGTCTATCGGGCAAACAGTGCCTGATTATTATGAAAATAAAGTTAAAATATTTGATTTTCGCGGTAAAGCACGCGATAAACGCGTATTAGATTCCGGTAAGTATAAATTTACTGTAATAGTAGATGGCAGATCAAACTCAAGACCTAGTGGCTATAATTTTAGAGGCATTCCTTTCGGAATTTTTATAAGCAGGGATGGAAAAATATTGTGGATGGGGCATCCTTACAGGCTAGCAAAGTCTATAATCGAAAAAACGTTAAACAGCAGTAGTTCTGCGCAATCTACAGGTCAAACAAGCGCGATAAAGTCTGCTGGAAGATTATTATATGAACTTGAAAAAGGGTTAACATGGGCAGCGCTAAATTCCCGTTGGAGAAAGTTAAGAAGATATTGGGTGAAAAAAGTATTTAAATACCAAAAAAAATCTTCACAAATATGTCAGCAAATTAAAATCCCTTTTGCTCATGCTTGAGAAAAATTTAAAGTGGAGCGCTCTGTACATTAAATGGAGACGCTTAAGAAAAGCATGGTTACGGACCGTTCACAATGTAAGCACTATCAACGAGTTTGCAAAAGCCCTGCATAAACTGGAAATATCAATTAAATATTCCGCGCCCAAACCGGCATGGAAAAAATATAAAAGAAGACAATGGCTTAAACATATGAGATGGTATTGCAAATAATAA
>CALGPD010000181.1 GCA_937960625.1 uncultured Spirochaetia bacterium
CTTCATCGAAAATATATATATCAGGGTTTCTGATTACAGCTCTTGCAATGGCTATACGTTGTTTTTGACCTCCTGATAAACGCGTTCCTCTATCCCCTAACATAGTATCAAACTTTTGAGGAAGTTCATTTATAAAATCAATACAATTAGCAACCTTAGCAGCATTTATTATTTCATCCTGAGTAGCATCTTTAAATCCCATTTTTATATTTTCAGTCACGGTTGTATTAAAAATAAATGGTTCTTGGCTAACATATGAAATTCTTTTTCTTAGGGAAATTAAAGAATAATCTTTTATATCAATTCCATTAATTAATATTTTTCCTTTTGTCGGATAATAAAACCCGGAAACCATATCTGCAATTGTAGATTTGCCAATCCCTGAAGGGCCGACTAAGGCAGTCATTTTTCCTTTTGCAATAGTGATGTTTAAATCATTAAAAATATAATCATCTTTTTCATATGCAAAAGAAACATTTTCAAATACTATATCGCTTTTTAGGCAATCAATTGATATACCCTGAGTTGTGTTTTCCATTTCTATATCTTTTTTCAGCGATGTAATTAACTTTAGAGAAGGAATCAATGAAGAAAAAATAACCCGGTTTCTTGCAATTGTGGAAAGTGAATGGCTTATTTTTCCGGATATAACCGCAAAGATACCTAAAATAGGTAAGTAGTTTTTTAGATTATAGTCTGTAAAAGTGAAGAAAAATATTATTCCTGTAAAAATTAGTGCAATTATAAAAAATTGTAATCCAAAAGGTAAATCTCTAAAAACAGCGTATTTAACCATGAGTTCAGCCTCTTTATCAGAATAAGCAGAAAACTTGTTTAGTTTATTTTCTTGATACCCATAAAGTTTTACAGGCCGGTAGCCGGATAAAGTTTCCGTGGTTGTTGAAGCTATGTTTTGAGCGTATTTTATTTGTTGTTGTCCAATTTTATATAGAGCCTTTTTACCGAAATATGTTGTTATTATTAAAATTGAACCGAATGTTATAGTCATAATTATTGTTACTGACGGTGAAATTGCAAAAAGAAATATATATATTATCACAGTATTTATTAATTCAACAATCAGTAAAGCAAGATTGTTTAATGAAGTTGAAGATCGTTCCGGTTCTCTTACAATATTGTGAAAAATATCTCCTTGCTTTTTACTAGAAAAAAAGGATAGTGTCGAATTAATATATTTTTCATAAATAATTGTCCGCCATTTATTTCTAAAACCGTAAGTTAGTTTAGCGATTAATCGAGCTTGAAAAATAAAAAGCATAGTTCTTAAACTCATAAAAAATAAAAAAAGTATTGATAACCCTATTGTTTTATTATCAAAAGGCAGTAATCTGGCAAGAAAAACGAATACTTTACCAATAGGGTTTTCATTTTTTTCACCCATTATATTTTCGAGAATAGGCAGCATAGACGTTATGCCTAAACTTTCACTCAGGGAAACGAGGATGGATACTACAACTACAATCCAGAAAAGTTTTTTAAACTCTCCTATCATATCGAAAAAGGTTTTAATTTTTTTATGCATATTTATTACTTACAACCTATTTAATTAAATTAGAAAAATTAAGTTTTAAAAAATGATAATAATTAATTGCTTGAGATTATAATATAACGTTTAAAAGGTATTTTACCAAATTAATTGCATATTCCGTTCAAACTAGGCCAGTGATTCCGTTTTAAACTCTGCCACTTTTGTTACGAAGTCGGTTAACAATTTTGGTTCTCTTTCAGGAACTGTGGGTAGTTAAAAAAATTAAAAGGCATGCTCTTATTCATTATGCTATAATGATTTATCAACAGAAAACGAGAACGCAATGAAAACACAAAGCAATAAATTTATAAAAAAATCAAGAACTTTTAAAAAAGAATTAACTTATAATTTTGATGGCGGAAACATTACTTCAGACGGCGGTTCAATGTTAATTCAAAATGTATCGCCTCATTTAAAATTGGTACATTTTTATTCAATAATTAAGTTGGTATTTC
>CALGPD010000182.1 GCA_937960625.1 uncultured Spirochaetia bacterium
AATAATAAATTTATGTTCAGGAAATAAGTTTATTGTATTTCTTAATGTAGTGATAAAATTTTCAACAGAAAAACAGTTAATTTATAAAAATTTTAATATTTTTGAAATAAATTGATTGATACAATCTATTAAATGCTATATAATATGTCTTACAAGTAAAAATAAGTTAATATTTAATAAGAAAATTCTAATTTTGGATTTAAAAAAACCATTAAACTTAAACAAGGTTAACAAAAAACTAGAATTAGCAAAGTTTCAAAATAAGATATTAACCGGTATATTACCGGAAAATATATGAATATCGCGTTTGATATTCAATCCTCTAGAACGTGAACTTGGTAAAAAGAAATGTTTTCAAGCAAGGGATTTGATGTTATCAAATCCCTTGCTTGTTTGCATATCTTATTGTTATTACAAATAATTCTTAAGCAAATGGAAAAACTTTATCTCATATTCTCAATCCCTATTACAGTAACATCATCATCAAAATTTTAAAGATTTTAATCAAAGTTAATTATAAATATATATAACAATACTAAAACGATTAAATCCTTGACATAAAACAATACAGGCTTTATTATTCACTTTAATAAGTGTTATTAGGAGTTTTATGGAGCAGGAATTAAAAACACCGGACTTAATTAACGAAATCGCTGCAACGAGTATATTTTCAAAAAATAAAAACCCTGAAGAATTTAAAAGAATATCAAATAGAATTTACTCATATTTAAATCCGGACACTAAATTTATTGGGTATTATATACACAGCGAATTCAGCGTACTTGATACTCAGGAATATTTAATATTATATATCCTAACCGATAAAAACATCTATGAAATTTCTTTTTCCACAAAAAAATTCCGCATAGATATTCTCCCATTAAAAACTGTTACCCGTATGGAAGTAAACGAAACAGAAACCATGCAAAATGAAGACGGCACAATACCTCCATATATTGATGCAAAAATTTATCACAATATTGGGGCTGCTCCGGGAGTTGTAAGAACGGAAATCTATGCAGAAGGCAATAATATATCAAAACTTGAAAAGTTTGTTGAAAAAATTCGGAAAAAAGTTTTTAGCTATTAAAACGTTTTAATATATTTCAATATAATAATACTTTTCGTATAATACTCGGGAGAAATTAAATTGAAATTTACATTGGTTTCATTTTGTACAGAAACTAAACCCCACTTGCTTGAGTTAACATCTAACACGAGCAGGTATCAATTACCAATTGCATCGCGTTATAGAATTATTGATTGGGTTATCTCTAACGCTTTTAATATCGGTGCGGAAAAAGTTATACTTTTTGAAAAATTCCATATGGATAAACTCCATGAGTTTATTGAAAATTATTTCCTTTCAACAAGAGCGCCTGAAACTAAAATATTGCGCAGGGATGACAAAAACATATTCGAAGATTTTCATAGAGTAATAAAAAATGAAGACGCGGAAATTTATGCAATATATAATGGAGATAATCCAGCATTAGCAGATTTTAGAGCAGCGAAAAAAGAGTTTATCAATTCCGGTGAAAACGCTATGGTTTTCCGAGCATATTATGATATGAAACCCGGAGAACAGTTTAAAATTCTCTTCGCAAAGAAAAAAACATTGCTTAAAATTCTTGATAAACTCATTAAATCAGGCGAAAACGTTCCCGTTCCTTTTGAAACTCTTTGCAATAATGTAATTAACGCAAACATGGCTGAAAGAAAAATATCCGGATATTATAAACTGTTAGAAAATATATACGATTATTATTCATGTAATATGGATTTTTTAAAAAATCAAAAATTCTTCAATAATCTTTTTGATAGAAACCCCTTAGGTTCATTTCTAATATCAGAAGGCAATGCAAAAGTTAACCGCGGAGCACATGTTAAAAACAGTTTTATTGCAGAAAACGTAGAAGTTAACGGTTACATTGAAAACACAATACTTTTTCCAAACGTTGTGATTAGCCGGGGAGCAATACTTAAAGACTGCATTGTGCTTTCAAATAACATTATCGGAAAAAAAGCAAACTTAATCAGAACCATAATTGATGAAACCGGAGAACAAAAAACTTCGCCCCATCCAAATATCGGCGTAGGTACGGAAATAGGACGGAATACCCAGAATACAATAAACTCGATTTTTAAAAAAGATCTTTTTGGCGGAATAACTTATATAGGAAAAGATTGTTATATACCACGTAACGTAAAAATCGGAAGTGGCTGTTATATTAAATCCAATACTGACGGAAATGTACTTGGAAAAACTGATAGAATTTTTGACGGGCAAACCGTATAAATATATAATGAGGTAATACTATGAAATTAAACGTAAAAGCATTCTCAATTGCAATAATGTTGTTTTACACTGTTGTTATTTTAATATTCGGAATCTGGCATTCAGCAACGGGATTCGGAAAAGAATTTATAAAAGTCTTTGAATCAATTCACCCAAGTTTTACTACAATAAATTTCGACCCAACAAGCTCAACATTTTCTTCAATCGGAAAAAACTTATTTCCTATTTTCATCAACATTATCTGGTCTTTAATTGACGGGCTTATAGTCGGAATTAGCATTTCCGGTATATATAATTTCATGGTAACCCGTGAATTAAAAAAGAAAGAAAAAGAACAGGAATTAGAACAGGCATAATGCCCTTTTAACATGCAGAAAATTTTTACAAGTGCTCTAAATGAAAACCAAATTGAAGCGCTAAAAATTATTGACGAACCGGTTTTAATATTAGCAGGCGCAGGCTCGGGAAAAACCAGAGTAATAACGCATAAAATCGCATACCTGATAAAAGAACACGGTTACTCTCCTTACAGTATTTTCGCCGTAACATTTACAAATAAAGCTGCTCAGGAGATGAAAGACAGGGTTAGCTCCATTCTGGATAAAACGGATTTATCATACTACGGAATGTGGGTTTCAACATTTCACTCTGCATGCGCAAGAATACTAAGAACCGAAGCGCATAAAATCGGTTATACAAATAACTTTACTATCTACGATACTGATGATTCCGTTAAATTAATTAAAGAAATACTCGTTGGCAAAAGCGGAAGTAAAAAAGAAGCTGCTAATATCGCAAAAAGAGTTCATAAGGCCATTTCATTTGCCAAGAACAAACTCAACCCCGCAGATGAAGATTTTGATATAATAATTGGAAACTCACGTACAAACATTTTAGATGATTACATTGAATATGAAAAACGTTTAAAAAAATGCAATGCCCTTGATTTTGATAATCTAATTTTAAAAACCATTGAATTATTTAAAACAAACCCGGATACTCTTAATTACTACAGGAATATTTTTAAATACGTTCTCGTTGATGAATTTCAAGATACTAACAATGTTCAATACGAATTAATAAAACTATTATGCATGGGTAGAAACAATATTTCCGTGGTTGGGGATGACGACCAATCTATTTACAGTTTCCGGGGTGCGGATTTTCAAAACGTTTTTAAGTTTACTGAAGATTTTGAAAACTGCAATATTATACGCCTTGAAAAAAATTACCGCTCAACTGAAAACATATTAAACGCAGCGAATAAAATAATCGAAAACAACAAAGGAAGAATGGGTAAAACACTCTGGACGGAAAACGAAAAAGGCGAAAACATACGGGTAATACAAACCGAAAACGAAAAACATGAAGCAGAAATGATTTTAAAAGTAATCCGGGGACTGGGAACTTTTGAAGGCAATACCGCTGTATTTTACAGAACAAATGCCCGATCAAGAGCCTTGGAAGAAATCTTAACGAGGAACAAAATAGTTTACCAGATTTTCGGCACACTTAAATTTTACCAGAGAAAAGAAATCAAAGACATTATTGCTTACTTAAACGTTGTTGTTAACCCAAATGATGATATTAGTTTTAAACGCGTTATTGGTCTACAAAAAGGCATCGGAAATAAAACAATTGAAAAAATACAGAAGTTATCTGACGATTTACTTCTTCCCCTTTTTAATACAACCATTTATGCAATAGACAACGCATATTTTTCAACAGGCATCACTGAAAAATTAAAATCATTTATAAAATTGATAACCGGTTTTATAAAATCCAAACAGGATTATACTCCGTCTACTTTTGTTCAAAAGATTTTAGATGAAACAAACTTTGAAAATTATATTAACTCTTTTGATAATTCTGAGGAGCGCAAAGAAAACATTATTGCATTATTAACCGGTATTCATGCATTTGAGCAGGAAAACCCGGATGCTGCGCTTGATGAATATTTGCAGCGTATCGCCCTATACACCGACATGGATAATTATTCAGATGAAACTAAGATATTTCTTATGACAGTGCACAACGCAAAGGGCCTTGAATTTGACAATGTTATAATTTCAGGCGCCGAAGACGGTTCTTTTCCCCATTATTTAAGACAAGAAAATTTACACGATGTTGAAGAAGAGCGTAGATTATTCTACGTTGCCATAACCAGAGCAAAAAAACGCGTTGTTATTACCCACGCAAAAAAGCTCAGGGATTATGCCGGATTTGAAAAAATACACTATGTTTCAAGGTTTATAAGAGAACTTGACAGCGGAGACGAATCGTATTACTATAGTGACAGCCCTGAATATAAAAAGCCCGTAAAAAAATACTCATGGGCGCATAAAACTGATGAAGGGTATGAAAAAAGCAATACACCGCAGTTAAAACCGGAGGACATTGCTGTCGGAGATTTACTCGTTCATGATAGCTATGGACAAGGAAAAGTAACTTTTATTAACTATCAGGGCAAAGCGGGTGAATTAACAACGATAAAGCTGCTTTTTAAAGACGGGCAGGAAAAAATATTTGTATTAAAATACAGTAATTTAACGAGACAGGAAAATACATGAGTAAAATTAACAGAGAACAGGTAGAAAACGTTGCTTTTCTTTCACGTTTAAAATTGACAGAAAATGAAATAGAAAAAATGCAGCAGGATATGAGTGCAATACTTGATTTTATTGAAACAATAAACGAATTAGATACAACGGGAATTGAACCCACTTCACATGTACTTGACCTAAAAAACGTTTTCCGTGAAGATGAAGTTGGGGAATGTATGCCCAACGAGGAAATCATGGAGCTTGCGCCGGAATCCTCTGACGGTTCAATTGTTGTGCCAAAAGTTATAGGTTAATTTTTATATTTTCTTGACATATTCGGATTATAATTTTAGAATAGATATATATTAATAATTAAAGAAAAAGTAATGGCAAAATTACAGGGTTACAAACGTAAAGTCGTTTTAATCGACAAAGATTTTCAGTTAAAGTTTATTGGCAGGTTTATCTTAATGGTATTTTTAATAAGCCTGCTTATAGCCGTTTCCCTGTATGGTTTTTACTATTTTAAATACAAAGCCGGCGGAATATCATTAACGCGTTTTATTGTAGAAATGGGAAATTATTCTACAAGTGAAAAAGGCATGTTCATGACTGACAGGTTTGAACTCATACTCGTTCCCCTTGCTATAGTTTTTCTAGCATTTATCCTCTTATCATTCATTTTCGGCATAATTTACTCACATAAACTTGCAGGCCCGATTTACAGGCTTGAAAAAAGTTTAATTCAGATTATAGAGGGTGAACGGGATTTCGAAGTAAGGCTGCGTAAAGGCGACCAATTCCAAAAATTCGAAATACTGCTTAATAAACTTATAAAAAAACTTAACGAAGAAAACTCGGAAGTTCTTGATTATGGCCAGGAAGTTGAAGCTGTTAAAGCCCAGCTTGAAGAATTAAAACAATCAAAACACATGAAGATTGCAGAACTTGAAAAAATTATATTTTCTCTTGATAAAATCAGTAAAAAATTAAAAATGAATCTAATGTAATTATGTTATTTGTTAGTACATCAAAATTATACATTTCCACAGCAGAGTGCACAACGTTAAAAGAAAAACGTTCAATAATAAAAAGTATCATTACTTCTGTCCGCGCAAAATTTAACGTCAGCATTGCTGAAATCGGAGATAATGACCATACCAAAAAAGCATACCTTGGGCTTTGTTTTGTAAGCAACGAGAAACGTTTTTCAGAAGAAGTTCTATCAAAAGTCGTTGCGTTTATCGACCGTAGGCATCCGGGGCGTATTGAAGATTTTGACCTTGAAATCTTCGCAAGATGATAATTTTTATTTCATTATTAATATTCAATCTTGAAAAATGCGACAATAATATATATACTGTTATTATATGTTAAAGCATATAAAAATAATACTAACTATCTCTTTTATTCTATTACATTGCAACTCTTTTGCAGAGTTAAGTTATAACCCGGATCACGTTGAGGCATTTAAAGCTGCAAAAAAGGGTGATCTAAAAACTGTAAAAAAATATCTTAAAAAAACAGTCAAAAGATTTTTTAAAGTTAACGGTCGAATAATCCGCAGATTCAATCTCAATGAGTTAGGGCCAAGACAAGGCACAATATTAATGGCTGCTGCTTACAGCAATAATATAAAACTCATTAAATTTCTTATAAAAAGAGGCGCAAAAACAGCTTACATTAACCAAAATGGAGATTCAGCAACGAGTGTTTGCGCCGCAACCGGAAATTTAAAAATATTTAAATTTTTCTTATCAAAAATTAAAACCGACAAAAAAATTAAAAAGATATTGCTTAGGTCATTTCTAAGCGCAGCTTCCCATGGAAAACTCAATATCATTAAGTATATACTCTCAATAAATCATGGATTTTTAAATAAAGCCGGATATTTTGGAAACACTGCCCTGTTTTGTGCTTCTAAATATGGATATATAAACACTGTTAAATATCTCGTTGCTAAAGGGGCAAATGTAAATAGCAGAAACTTAATTAGCCAAACACCGCTTATGGGAGCAACGCAAAACGGACATACAGATGTTGTTATTGCTTTGCTTCGAAATAAAGCTAATAGATTCATAAAAGACAAAAAAGGGCAGACTACATTTTTTTATGCTGTAAAAAATGCTAAATATTACCTTATTCCTATTCTATACTTTGGGCAGAATAGTGAAATAGCTTATTCTTACAGCGAGTTTATTTCTAATGATATAAATAAAGCACTATTATTTGCAAGCAGGATAGGTCATTTTCACATGTGTAAATTTTTATTGAATAAAGGAGCAAATCCAAATATTAAAAACAAAGTTGATAAAGCCACTCCTTTAATGCTTGCTTCAAAAAAATCCTGCGTAAACTTAATTCAACTATTAATCAAACACGGTGCTAAAATAAACCATATTGACGCAGGTCGTAATTCAGCTTTATATTACGCTGTTCATAATGAAGATGTAAAAGTTGCTGAATATTTAATTTTAAACGTGCGACGCACTTCAGAAGTGCGTCGCACATTAC
>CALGPD010000183.1 GCA_937960625.1 uncultured Spirochaetia bacterium
TAGTTCGAATGATTGATTACTCAATAAAATTAATATTTCTACTTTCCAAGCCAATGCCAAAGCGTATATTTCTTATTAAAAAACGGCTCTCCCTTGCCGGTTAGAAAATCAAACAGATAAGCAGCTAATAATATGAAAAGTAAAAAAAACGTTATCAATACAACGTGTTTATTTACTAAAGAAATCAGCTTAAAGCCCGGTAGTTTTTTGCCTGTATTATGAAATATAAAATTTATAAAAACCAAATAAATTGCAAATATTAAAACAACGAAAAAAACAAACGCGGATTTATTATAGTAAAATGCTTTGGAAAATTCTCCCCTGCCTATATTCGAAAAAGCCCTGCCCATTCCGCAAACCGGACACCGTACACCGAAAAACAATTTGGACGGACAAACTGATAAACTTTTGTGTCCGGGGTTTATTAGCATCGGTGTGATGAAAAAGAAAACCAGAACTAAAAGCGTTATGAATAAGCCCTTTGCTTTCACGTTGCTTGCCTATAGTTAGAATAAAACGTTTTCTTAAACTCAGGGTAAGTATTGGTTTTTATTGCATGTTTAATTTCTTTAATTAAGTTATACCAGTACGTTAAATTATGAATAGTTGATAATCTATGTGCGGCTATTTCGTTTAACCTGAATAAATGCCTTAAATAAGAACGGGAATAATTTTTACAAGTAAAACAATTACATTCATCCTCTATAGGATTATAATCTCTGTCATGACACGCGTTTTTTAAGTGCAGCCTTCCATACTTGGTGAAAACGGTTGCGTTTCTTGCATTTCTCGTTGGAAATACACAATCAAACATATCAACTCCGGCATCAATACATTCAACAAGGTCTTCTGGCGCACCCACTCCCATTAAATATCTAGGTTTATTTTCAGGAAGATGTCCGCACGATAAACGTGTTAAATCATACATAACGGATTTTTCCTCGCCAACGGATAATCCGCCGATTGAATATCCGTCAAAATCCATGTCTGTTAATACTTTAATAGAATCAACGCGTAAATCTTCGTACATGTTACCTTGTGCTATACCGAATAATACTTGTTTATCATCAAATCCGTCATTATATTCTTTTTGAATTTTAGCCCATTCATGTGTGCGTTTCATAGCGGTTTCAGCATAACTTTTGTCAACACCCTGAGCGGTGCACTCATCAAGAGGCATTATGATATGGCTTCTAATAACGCGTTGTATATCAATAACGCCTTTGGGTGTAAATGTATGATATTGGCCGTCAATATGATTTCTAAAATACACACCCTCGTCAGTGATTTTTCTAAATTCAGACAACGAATAAACCTGAAACCCGCCTGAATCCGTTAACAAAGCATGAGGCCAGCATGACAACGCGTTAATTCCGCCGATGTCATTTAATATTTCAAGCCCCGGGCGCAAATACAAATGGTATGCGTTGTTTAAAATCAACTTGTAGCCTATGTCTTCCACGTCTTTGGCGGTTAATGCTCTAATCATACCGTAAGTACCCACCGGCATAAATACCGGTGTTTCTATTTCAAGGCCTGCGATTGATATTTTGCCAAGACGCGCGCTAGTGTTGTTGGATTTTTGTTGTAAAGTGAAAAATGACATCTTTTAACCGGAATATTTTTGATAAACAAATATAATCATAGAACTTGTTTTGCGCAAACTATATAACAGAAGTAACGATAAGAAGGTATATTAATAACCCGAAAACATCATTGGATGTTGTAATAAAAGGACCTGTTGCGATTGCAGGGTCAGCTCCGAATTTATTTAATAAAAACGGCATTAACGTTCCCGTTGCTGCAGCGAGAAAAACCACAGCAAATAAAGCCGATGACACAGTTAAGCCTAACATCATATTTCCAAGCCAAATGCTTACTATACCGAATAGAATTGCAGCACATATGAATCCGTTATAAAAAGTTGTCCTTATTTCTCTGAATAAACGGCGTTTAATTTCAAACGCGTTTATTTCCCCTGTTGCAAGACCACGGACGATAATAGCAGACGCTTGAATTCCGATGTTTCCCGCCATTGCCATAATAACTGGAAAGAAAAAGGATAAGGCAACAACTTTTTGTAAGTCTTTCTCAAATTGAAAAATAACAAGAGCGCTTATTAATTCCCCTACAAGAGCGACTAATAACCAGGGCAACCTTGCCATAGAAAGTTTTAATGATGATTGCTCTGATATTTCAACGCTTCCCGCACCGGTTAGGCGTGCAATATCTTCATCCGCTTCTTCATCAATTACGTCTTGAATATCATCAAACGTAATAACACCGATAATTTTATTAGCATAATCTATTACCGGAACACTTACCAAATCGTATTTTTGAGAAAGTATAGCAACTTCTTCCTGGTCAGTATCAGGATAAACGTATTTAACTTCTTCATCAGTAATTTCTTTTATTAAAGCATTATTATCCGCACTAATAATGTCCTGCAAAGGAACAAATCCGCGTAATACACCGTCTTTATTCGTTACCCAGACATTATAAAAATTATCTCCATCTTGTTCTGTATATTCTTTAATTAAATTTTCAACATCTTCAACTTTTGTATCTTCATCAACACTCAGAAATTCCAGCCCCATGATACCGCCGGCTGTATCTTCATCGTAATGAATAAGGCCTGTAACTTCTTCAGCAACCTCTCGGTTTACAGAACTTAAAATCTCTTCCTGCTGCGTTATAGGTAAATCCTGAACAATATCAACCGCTTCATCAGAGTCTACTTCTTCAATGATTTCAGCAATGGTTTCATTGTCTAGTTCAGCAATCAAGTATTCTTTAATTGACTCTTCAAGTTCAATAATAACATGGGGTTTAATTGCTTTGTCAAGAAGGTTAAAAACATAAAGCCGGTCATCATGATTAAACGTTTCAAGAAGTTCTGCTATATCCGCTTCATGCAAATCACGCAGTTCATTTAATATCTCATCATTTCTTGCTACATCAATAAACTCAAGAATACGCTCACGTTTTTTATAAAGTAATTCTTCTAACACGTTATTTTTCCATTCGATTGATTGATATAAAGATAACAGGGGTAAATATTATAATCAAAATTTTATATTCAGTAATATTAAATAAATATGAAAAATATAAAATTAAAGAAAAACCATCATTTAAGAAAATAAATGTTTGTAAAACCCAAACTCTATATAATACACTTCAATTCAGGATCTTCTCTATACGTTGTTGAATCCGTTTCCAATTCAACTTTCTTTTTTGAGTTTTTAATTTGCAAAAAAACTTCAGGATAAATTTTTTCAGTAATTTTGATAGTAGGCGGACGGGGAAATTCTATATTTTCTTTAAGTTCTTCTCTTTTCGTTGTTGCTTCATTTATCTGCGTATTAAACTCTTTTAGTTTCTTAAGCATTTCAACGAACTTTAATTTCCTTGCTCCGATTAATCCCTTTGCAAAGTTCGTTATGTTGTGAAGAAAATTTTCGCCAAACTGCATTTTCATATCATCGATATGTTCTTTGTAGGTTTCAGAAATATGTTTAATTTCTTTGTCAAGTTCTTGAATTTTTTCTTCAACATCAGGGTCTTTTCCCGTTATTAAAACTGTTTTTTGAAATGAAGAAGAACCTGCCGTACCTATATCAAGGCCGTTTTTCCCAAGAATTGTGCCGCCGATAACGTTAGCGCCGACAATAACCATTTCCTTTGAAAAAACATCGCTTTGAATTATAGATTCCTTAACTTTAACAGTTCCCTTAGCTTTAATGGTAGCGTGCTGAATGAACTTTGTTTCAACATTTCCTTCAGCTATTATTGTACATGCTTCTTTATCTTTTGCTAAAATGCCATGACTAACGATAATATCGCCACCGGCCTCAACATGCGCGTCTTCTATAGATTTACCAATGATAATATTACGCGTTGCTTTGACCTCAAATCCAGGCTTAATAGTTCCGTGTATTAATATTGAACCGTTAATATTTAAATTTCCGGTGTTTAAATCAACATCGCTTTTAACTTCTACTTTATTTTCAATCGAAACCTTTTTACGCGAATTTATATCCAACGCACCTTCAAACTCAGAAACGTAAATATTCGGTTTTTCCTTTGAAGGAACCAGTCCGGTGCCAAGCTTAAATTTTTTCTTACCAAGCATTTTTCCCGGAATAGGTTCACCGTATATGGTATAACCTTCTTGCGGCTCAAGGCGGGGTTTTAATTCACAAATAGGCTCTCCAATATCCACCTTGGTTATAAAAGATTTATTCTTAAAATCCATACTACCGTCTTCGCGTAAAGTACCTATTTTATCTTCTTTTTGCTTTAATAATACAACATGTTCAATTTGTCCGTCTTTTGGCTTTTTGCCCTGAGCAACGAGAATTCGCGTGCCGATTAAATTTTCATTTTGTTTAATTTTATTTAATTGGGCTTGAATTTTGTTATCATCAATAGGATACCTAACACCGGCTATCTGCATGGTTTCTTTTATTTCAGCCAAAGTAGGGAGAGTATTATTCTTACTTTTAAATATATACATGTATCCTACTAATTTACTTTTAGATGTATAAATTAAGGGATGAACAACGATTTTTCTTTTATCATTTATATGAGCAAAACCGTAACAGTTTGCCTTGAATTCCTGCTTGAAATCATCATAATTCACGCTGTTGTCTGTTCCTATTTTAAAATAGGGCTGAACATCATATTTACCGCTATATTCTCCGGCTTGATCCACAAGAACTGCTTTACAAAGCATATCACCTTTTTTAACAATATTTTCATAAGAATTCGGGTACATTGGTTTATTTTCAGGGTCAATAGGCCTTGAGAAAGGCTGCCGGACAATACTATCTATATAAAATACTAAACGTCTGTCTTTTATTTCTTCTGCCATTATATTTCCAATTTTTTATTTATTATATCGAAAAATAATCAAAAAAAGTTAAATCATATTATTTAAACACTAGAATATATCAATTTAATAAACTTTTAAATTACAATTTCCTTATTAATAAAATTAAATCTATCCAGACTACAACTAAAGGCATGTGTTATCAAATAGCTTAATTTTCTAATCAACTAAAACAAAGATATCAAAAATATTAATTGAATTTCAAGCAAAAATAGTTTTAATTTTAAAAAAATTTTAAAAAAGGTGGAATATGAAGTTTCATACTAAAAAACACGTTTTTAATACAAAAAAACACAGGGAATATATTAATATTACTCACCTTGTGCAAAACGCATTGGACGAGTCAGGTATTAAAGAAGGCATGATACTTGTTTCTGCAATGCATATCACGGCAGGAGTTTACGTTAATGATGCCGAGCCGGGTTTAATTCAGGATATTGACGATTGGCTGGAAAAATTAGCTCCATACTCGGATTACAGACATCACAGAACCGGAGAAACAAACGGAGACGCGCATTTAAAAAATTTGTTAATTCATCATCAAGTCATTGTTCCCGTTACAAATTCAAAATTGGATTTCGGGCCATGGCAGCAAATTTATTATGCGGAATTCGATGGACAAAGAAATAAAAGTGTTATAATTAAAGTAATGGGGGAATAGGATCTTTTTATGGAGCTTTATTTAATATGAATCATATAGCTGATTATATTTTTAATTTTATAAATTCCGCAGAAATTATTGCCGTAAGATTGTTTGTGAAAATATTCGTTGCAGCTTTAATCATGCTTTTTTTAATGTATATTAATTTTTTTTACCGCATGTTAAAATGGGTGAAAACTTTTAATTTTCACAAGGAAAAGTATAAAAAAATACTTTATTTTTGCTTTGGGCTTATGATTTATTTAATCAGCCCGCTTTTTTTAAGGCAAATTTTTAAATCCAGCGGACAAAAAATGCCTGTATTATTTTATTATCTAATGTATCTCCCCTCAATATATTTCATTGTCATGGTATTAGGATATAATTTTTTCTTCATCTTTTATTCAGGCATAAAATACTTTTATAAATCTTTAATTTTTTTAATAGAAAAAATTCCAAAAACAACCGCTTTTGCAAACAAATTAAAATTTTCACAATCAAGACGGGACTTTTTTAAAAAACTTACTCCCGCGGTTCCCGGAGTATTATTTGGATATACACTTTTTGGAAACCTAAGGTATACATATGCTAGAGAAATTTCAAGACATGTAATCAAAACGAATAATATCAGCCGGGAATTTGACGGATTCACTTTCGTGCATTTAACTGATGTTCACGCGGGTATCCATATGAAAAGAAAAGCTCTTGATGAACTCGTTGAAAATATAAATTCAATTGATAAACACATTATCTTTTTAACCGGCGACTATGTAGATTTTAATCATTCTTATACTAAAGAATTCGTTCAAGCATTTAATAAACTCAAACACCCTGAACATGGTGTTTTTGCCTGTATGGGCAATCATGAAATCTATAACGGATATGAAACCATGGCAAAAACATTAACAAACTGCGGGTTTCACGTTCTCCGCAATTCTCACAAACTAATCAAAAAAAGTGGAAAAAACCTCGTGATCTGTGGAGTTGAAGACCTTTCAACCGGTAAATGCAATGTAGCTGACGCACTTTCAGGCACTCCTCATGGTTATAAAATATTGCTTTGCCATCAACCTAACCTTTTCAACGAGTTTTCTAAAAAATATGATTTCGATTTGATGCTTTCCGGGCATACACATGGCGGGCAGATTAATATAATTGATATAAAAGGATTACGCATTGCGCCATCTTATTTAATTACTGATTATTTAAAGGGTTTTTACAAAGAAAACGGTAAACTCTTATACGTTAACCGTGGTTATGGAGTAACGGGTTTGCCAATAAGAATAAATGCTGACCCGGAAATCGCTGTTATGAAATTTAAAAAAGTATAAAAAACCCGTTTATCCAACGGATAAACGGGTGGAGATCTTAACACACCGTAAATATGTTATTAAGAGAATAACCTTAAAAAAACGTATATAAAATTTCGGGTAGATGATTTAATTCTTGTTAGTTGTATGTTTTAAGTAGATCCGGAAAAAGGGTATCATCTTCCCTGATGCTATCATAATTTGTAAGTTAAGCAAAATCCTTTTCACTTTTTTTATCTTACAATAAAATTATCGGAAGCAGTATACCTAATCTTTAAATTGGCTAAAATAAAAATAAATTTTTTTTGGATTTTTTTTTGTTAACAAATTCCTGCTTAATGTTGAGATGCCGGATAGGTATTATCCTGGTATTGATAAAATAATATATGCGAAAAGCTCCATTTGCATTATCAATAGTATTTTAGTACTAATGGCCATGATTGTCTGTTGCACCTTCTAAACATTCACTTCTCCACTAAATAAGCTTCACTTT
>CALGPD010000184.1 GCA_937960625.1 uncultured Spirochaetia bacterium
GCATTGTCCTTGTACAGCCATTTTAATAACGTTTATTTAGAAGATTATGATATTGAAACAATAAAAAGATTTGTAAACCAGATTTCAATAACTTTAAGAAACACTAAACTATTCGCGGAAATTGAAAGAGAAAAATCTTTTTCCAATAACCTTTTAGAAAATTCTCCGTTTGGTATTCAGGTTGTAAACTCTCTTGGGGAAATTGTTTTTATAAACCCTGCAGGACAAAAGATTTCCCGTTTTGATAAGCACGATTTGGCAAACTATAATTATTTCAGCAATAAAAGCGCTCTTGATGCAGAATATGATCAGGCCCTTAATCAGGCTTTAGACGGAGATATTGTATATAGAGAAGACGCAAAATTTATTTATGAAAAAACCAATGAAGAGCAGATTGTTAATATTGTTTTTAACCCTGTAAGAGGAATAGACGGAATAATTGATAACGTTCTCGTTATGTATTATGACAATTCGGAAAAATATAATTTTATAAATAAACTCGCTGAGAAGGATAAAATTATTACTGAAGATTTGTTTATGGCAAAACAAATTCAGACGAATATTTTATCCAAAGATTATAAAAAAATTCAATCCCTTGGGTTTTCCATTCATTTTGAACCCATGATGGAAGTTGGAGGGGATATTTATGATATTTTTGAAGTTAAAAAAAATTATATAAGAATTTTTCTCGCTGATGCAACCGGGCATGGAGTTCAAGCAGCACTCACTACTATGATTCTTAAATCAGAATATGATAAAATAAAGAATTTTGAAGTCAGCCCTGAAATTGTCATTAAAATTTTCAACCAGAATTTTATTCAAAATTATATTAACCTGACAGTATTTTTTACATGCATCGTAATTGACATTGATTTAGAAAAAAACAAAGTGTTTTATTCATCTGCCGGCCATCCCATTCAATACCTTATTGGCAGTAGTACCGGATTAAAATCACTTAAAGCAGGTGGTATGATGGTGGGAATTGAAGACAGTATCGAATATAAAGTAAAGGAAATCGATTTTAATCAGGGAGATAAACTATTATTATTTACAGATGGTCTTTTTGAAGAGTTTAATGAAGAATTAGAAGAACTTGGTGAAACGCGTTTAGAAGAAATAGTATGCAAATATACAGAACTTTCTATTGATGAATTGGTGAATTCCGTTGTCAGAGATGCGGAAGATTGGAGAGGCACAAGTAAGGTTAATGACGATATTACCGTTATAGGTGTTGAAAAACTGTAACATTTAATTAATTTTCACAGCTTGACTAAATAACGTTTTTAAATATATTAATTTTACATAGTTATTTTCGGAGGTTAATATGGGTTTACTATCAAAAATAATAAAAACAGCGGGTAAAGCCGCAATCGCAACGTATGTAGGCTTAACGGGGTTTTACGTTTATCGTTATTTAACAGATGATAAAGCTGCTGATCAAACAGAAAAAAGTAAGAAATAATTTATAAATTTTTTTTAGTTCTTCGAAGAAATTAATTATTAATTTACTCCTGTTTGACAATTTTCACTCATTGGTTTAAAATTTCAATATATATTTATTGGAATTTAATTTGAAAAAAACATTAATTATTTACATATTGTTTCTAAGTTTGTTATCCATAAAATTAAACGGTAGAAAGAAATTTGAAAATTATAGAATTAAATCTAAACTTAAAATTAATGGCAGCCTGACTACTGGATTAACCGTTGTTAATAACAAAGTATTCATGTTTACAGATAATGAAGAATTGGTAATAGCGAATATGAATATTTTCCCCAGAATTGTAAGACGTATAAAAATACATTCAATATGCGACAGTGTCCCGGTTTATCATAAGGGTATTATATATTTTGGAATTTATCATCAGAGAATTTTCGGGATTAACGTAAATACTTTTAAATTTGATTTCCTTGAATTTTTTCATTCAATGCTGATAATGCAGAACTCAATTATTATCTCGGAAGGATTTATATATTTCGCCGGAGTATTGGGAGGTATTTTTAAAGTTGACCTCTACAATGGAAAGGTTGCCTGGTATAAAGAAATTGATGCAAATGTCTGGACAAAGCCCGGGCTTTATAAAAACGTTTTAATCATTGCCGATGAAGGGGGCAAAATAACCGCAATTAATACAAATACGGGCAAGGTTATTTGGAAAAAATATCTCAAAACTTTACGGTTTACAATAGGAAGGGTATATATCACAGGAAATAAATTCATTGTAAATTCCCATGAAGGCTCAATTATAAAGTTTTCTGTAAGAAACGGATATGAATATGGCCGGCCTATTAACATTGGACGTATTGCTTATAAACTTAGTTCAAGAGTTGTGATAGCTCCTCAGCGCGTTAATAATATTGTTTATTACCCAACTCAAAATGATTTAATCGGAGTTGATATAAATAAGTTTAAAAAAGTATTTAAATTTAATACAGGAAATTTACCTATGTTTATCGCGTATAAAAAAGGTTTATACGTTAATAAAGATAATATACTCTACAGCCTTGATATAAACGGAAAAATCAGGTGGAAAGTTTTCTTGGATTCACGTTTGGTTCACAAACCGGCAATCGATAAAAATTTTATTTACGCAATGACTATTTCCAAAACTTTATATAAAATTAAAAGATAAAAAAATTGGAGCAAATAATGAACACTTTAATAATTTTTTCATCAAAGCACGGAACAACGGAGAAATGCGCTTTTAAGCTTAAAGAAAAACTAAATACGCAGACTGTGGTTATAAATGTAAATGCTATCAAACCGGATGAACTATCAAAGTATGAGAATATTGTTATAGGTAGTTCAATTTATGCGGGAAATATTAATAAAAAGATGTTGAAATTTATTAATACTAATATAGATAAAATTGCTGAGAAAAACGTTTTTATTTTTATATGTTCCGGCATCCAGGATGAAAAAGGCCATGAACAGATTAAAAAGGTTCTTCCAGCCCGGTTGTATGAAAGTGCTGAAAAAATCATCAATTTTGGATATGAATACGATTTTAACAGTTTAAATTTTTTTGAACGGAAAATTATCAAATTGGTTTCAAAAGTGAAAGAGAGCTGTTCTTGCATAAATTCTGATGCTATTGATGTTCTAGCTGAAAGCATCAAAAATTGCTCTTAGTTATATATTATTATTAAGAAGCTTAAAATTCCTCCTATTTTTTTCTTTTAAATATTTTTCAAAGTGAAAATTATTTTCCAAGCAGTCAGTAATTATATTGGTTTTATCATCGAGTATGTAAACTTTATTCTTAGAGAAAAAAAACCTTAATATTACATATCTATAATATACTTTAATAAATATTTTCATCATAATATTACCTTCATTTATCCAATCAGTGTCTTAACGCCTTTTTCAGCAAACTTGTCCATTCTTTGTAGCAATTTTTTAAATACGTTTTTCATTTCAAGCCTCCGTTAATAATAAAGCAAAAGGCGTACCAAAATAAATTTTTATAGTACTTATATAATTTATTACTATATAATTAATTATAGGTGTGGTTAATAAGGTGAGTTATTATTAATATATTTTTGTGGTAAAATAAACACAAGAAAGTTGCAAAATAAACACGGTTTAGCTTATTTTATCAATTTCACCTAAAACACCGTAAGAATGTTCACGTTTTTGCGGTAAATTACCATATTTAATATATTCATAGAAAATAGATCCTGTAATAGCGCCTACTATTGGAGAAAATATATAAATTAAAATATAATTTAAATTTCCGCTTATTAAGGCCGGGCCTAATGACCTTGCCGGATTTAAAGACGCACCTGATATGGGCCCGCCAACTAATGCTGCTATTAAAATAACAAGCCCTATTATTAAACCGGCAAAGTTGTTGTTGCTTCTTTGGTCAGTGGCAACGCTGATTATTGTTATCATCAAAAAAGAGGTCAAAATAAACTCTATTATAATAATTTTCATCATTGAATAATCAGCGGGCAAAGTAACACTGGAAAAGAAATTCTTCCCAAAGATATAAAAACTTAATAAAGAGCCAAGAATAGCGCCTAAAATCTGAAAAATAATATACGGAACAACGTGTTTCCACGGGAATAAATTCACGCAAGCAAATGCAATGGTTACCGCAGGGTTTATATGGCATCCGGAAATATGGCCGAATGTATAGATGTTAATCGTAACCACTACACCAAAAACAATTGCAATACCTAAATGGCCTAATAAACCGTTGCCTTGATTAACAGCAATTGCTGAGCAGCCCGCAAAAACGAGAAAAAAAGTTCCGGTTAATTCGGTTATATAAACCCTTATGTTTTTCATTTTATTTGACCGATTTCGTTAAGCTTATACATGATATCCTTATCATCCATATTGTCTGTGTCAAGAGATAAAAAAGCATCAACTCTTTTTTCAACTATTTCAAAAGCTTCTATGAATTTAGCTTTAATGTAATCTTCATCCCCTTCTACTTTATCCGGGTCAAATAATCCCCAATGCGCGCGTATGGATTTGCCTGGCCAAAACGGGCACGCTTCGTTTTTAAGTTCATTATGAGCGTCATCACAAAGAGTAATAACAAAGTTAAAACTATCCTGAATTTTTATATACTCATCCCAGGATTTAGAGCTTAAATTATCTATTGATAATCCTTTATTTTTTATTGTTTCCAATGCCTTGGGGTGTACACCTAAAGTATCTCTAAATTTTTCCTTGTTGGGGGAAGAACCGGCGCTGAAAGCCTTATATTTATTATCTGATCTACTATTTAAAATAGCTTGAGCCATTTGGCTCCTGCATGAATTTCCTGTACACAAAAAAAGAACATTTTTAATCATTTTTTAAACCTTGCCTATTTCATTAAGTTTATTTTGTAATTCTAAATTTTGTAATGAAGCTATAGGCAATGAAATGAACAATTCTATGCGTTTCTTAATTATTGTAAACGCGTCCCTGAAAACTCTTTTAATCTTTTCTTCGGGTCCATGTGCTTCTGCAGGGTCAAATACGCCCCAGTGCGCTGTCATGGGTTGGCCGGGAAAAACAGGGCAATTTTTATCCATTTCCATTTTCGCTTTATCACAAAGAGTTATCGCGAAATCAATATCTTCGTTGTTTTCACAAAAAATATCCCAACTTTTTGAATGTAGACCTTGTATAGAATAATCATTATCTTTTAATAAATTATACGCGTAAGGATTTACTCCGTGAGTTTCAGGATATTTACCGTTTTCAGGTGACGAGCCTGCGCTATTCACGTTAAATCTATCCGATGCAATTTTTTTTAGAATTGCTTCAGCCATCTGGCTTCTGCATGAATTTCCTGTGCACAAAAATAAAACAGACTTCTTCATAAATTAAACCTTTCCAATTTCATCAATTTCTTTTTGTAAAGCTAAATCCTCTAAAGAAGAAAACGGTAAAGAGCTGAATAACTCGATACGTCTTTTAATAATAACGAATACATCTCTATATACCCTGTCAAGTTCTTCTTCAGGTCCTGAAATTAAAGCCGGGTCAAAAACTCCCCAGTGGGCATTTAATGGCTGACCTGGAAAAACAGGGCATAATTCATCAATTTCCTGTTTTGCTTTGTCGCAAAGAGTGAAAACGAAATCAATTTTTTCCGGGTGTTTTAAGAATTCATCCCATGTTTTAGCATGCAAATCTTCAACAGGATAACCATTGTCTTTTAATATTTTATACGCCCGTGGATTTACACCTTTAGTGTCAGGGTATTTATTTAAGTCCGGAGATGATCCCGCACTGAATGCATTGAACTTATCCCCTGCAGTTTTCTTTAATATAGCTTCTGCCATCTGGCTTCTGCAGGAATTACCTGTACAAATAAAAAGAACGTTTAGTTTTGACATATTACTCTCCAATTTTTTTTCTATTTTAACCTTGAAAACAAGATTTAGACGATAACTTTTTTAAATTTTTATCACTTTTAACAATTTCTTCATCTTTTGTGTTTTTTAGTAATTGGTCTAAAACATATCTATATAAATCATTAAGGTTTTCATTTTTTGAATAATAATTCCATTTACCCTGTTTTCTCACATTAACGAGTTTATTTTTCTTAAGAATACTAAGG
>CALGPD010000185.1 GCA_937960625.1 uncultured Spirochaetia bacterium
GTAGGCAGGAGTGGTATACTCCCACTCACCCACTTGATTAAAAACGAAAAAATTAGAATTACAAACAACGAAAAAGTAATCATCATGACAAACTACGGATTCACACAAACCTGGTAAAATTATTTTGTTCTTATTATTGCTTTCATCAACTATGTAATTGTTATTCAGTTCAGTGTAAAGCGTTGACCTGTTAGACTTTAAAACCGTTTTATACGTTCCCGCATTACAATAATTCTCACTTCCGTTAACTGTATTATGATTTTTACGCAGATTTTTGAGGTTGGAATCATAGGGAATTGAATAAATAAAATCATGCCGTATTTTGGTTTGCTTATCCTGCTCCTGAAACAAAGGGTTTTTATGAGCATTTTTTACAGCGAGAATAACTTCATAAAGTATTTTATCGCCGTGAGTCTTTTTTATATCCTGATGAAATTTACCGTTTAAAAAATCCTTATGCGGACACGTTTTTGCTCCACCGCCCTGCGAAGTGAATTTCATTTGCGTTCCCAGAACTACTTCAAGATGCGTAATTTGAATAAAATCAACAGAATGCCCGTTGTCTTTTTCCCAACTCGTTTTATGCAAAGTTAAACCCTGAAATAGTATTATTAATTATTTTAACAATATACAAACTATTTCAAAATAATAAAAAACTTAATTATAAATTAATAGATATTATAACCTAAGCCGTTGTGGGCTGCGCGTCTTTAATAACCTCTTCAGCCTGGTCTTTATCTGTAGTTTCATCTTTCTTAGGCTCTTCAATAACGGCTTTTATTGCCGCAATCGCGCATTTAAGCTGATTTTCATCCGGCTCGCGCGTTGTAAGCTTCTGAATGCCGTATCCGGGCATTGATAACAGCTTAATAAAGAAGTTATTTCTGCCTTTAAAGGTTATCTTAAGGAACTCATAAGAAATACCCGCTACAAGAGGCAGGAGAAGAATGTGAGATACTATTAAAACGGGTTTACGGATAAACACGTTGATTTGAGCAAACCCTGAAATTACAGCGTTGAATAAAATAGGAACAAAACTAAAAACAATTATGGCTATTAAAAGCACAAAAAACATGAATGAAGTACCGCATCTCGGATGAAATGTTGGAAAAGTTTTAACTGTTTCAAGTTCAACGTCTTTATCAGCTTCATAAGTATTTACAGCTTTATGTTCTGCTCCGTGAAACATAAAAACCCTGCGCACGTCTTTCATTAATGAAATTACCGCGACATAAGCAACGAAGAACCCGATACGCATTACACCGGATATAATGTTGAAAAGCAAGGGCCGTTCTGATTCAACAAGGCCCATAAGATGAATGATTATATTGGGTACTGCAACGAACAATGCAAAACCAAATATCATTGAAATAGCAGCAAGAGCAACGTTTTGCGCTTTTTCAGCGCCTTTGCTCTTTTTCTTAATTTCTTTGTTTTTCTTTTCAGCTTCTTCTTTTTCGATTTCGTCCATGGCTTCGTTCGCGCTGTATAATAAAGCCTTGATACCTATTTTCATGCTGTCCCAAAGAGCGCCAATGCCTCTAATAAAAGGAACTTTAAAAATTTTATACCGTTCAGATATAGCTTTATGTTCGAAACGTTCTACTTTAACTTCACCCTGCTTGTTCATTAAAGCAATGCTGTATGCATCTTTGCCGCGCATCATAACGCCTTCAACAAGTGCCTGGCCGCCAACCGGAAAACGTTTTTCTTCCTGTTTCTTATCTTTAGACAATTGGATAACTCCTTAGATTTTTACATTATTAACACTTTATTGAACAAATCCATTCAAAAAAAAGTAATTTTATACTTTAATAATAAATCTGCTCTGTATTAAAATTCTACTTAAGGTTGTATTTTTTCTTAAATTTCTCAACACGTCCTGTACTGTCAACGAGTTTTTGTTTACCGGTAAAGAACGGATGACATGCAGAACATATCTCTACGTGTATTTCCGGTTTTGTGCTTCTGGTTTCAAATTTAGCCCCGCAAGCACAGGATATTATTGTTTTCTCATATTTTGGATGTATACCTTTTTTCATTTTTATCACCTGAATATAAAATTAGCATTACAGATTATAAACCCGTAACGCTAATTATAATGAATTTATTGCGTTAAATCAAAGGAAATTTCAAAAAAAGCTTATTGTCCGCCGGAAGGAGCCGAATCATCCCTATATTTTATTTTTTCACCGCGTTTTTTAATTTCCTGCTCTGTAATATCTGTTTTACTCGTTGCCTGACTGCCGGTTCCGGGTTCGGGCTTGTTTGTTCCCGGGCCGGTTTGATTGCCTGTTCCGGGTTCGGGCTTGTTTGTTCCCGGGCCGGTTTGATTACCTGTTCCGGGTTCGGGTTTGTTTGTTCCGGGCCCGGCTTGATTTTTTTCATACTGATTAATAAATTCTTTTTCTTCAGCAGTTAAATCATCCTGTTTCTTTAACCATGAGACTAATTCCCCAGTTGTAGGTTCTGGAATATCTTTATTATAATTATCGCGTAATTCTTTTCTTGATTTTGCTCCTACATCAGAATAAGGAGACGTTTTATTTGCGTGCTTGAAACAATGCATAGCTTTGTCGTTTTTATTATGTTTTTTAAACGCTTGACCCGCTTCATAGTAATAAGTAGCCATTCTGTAAAGTTCATGCCTATTCCATTTTTTTCTCCATGGAAATTTGTTGCCTGAACCGGCATATGAAATAACAGAAGTAAAAATTAATATAGAAAAAACTAATAATGACATCTTTTTTAACATATTTTTATCCTTGCATTTTTTTTTATTTTATACTGCTTATCAAATATAAGTCAAGCAATAATATTCTTTGATATTTATAATATAATTTATTTCTTTCTAGATTTAAATTAATTATTTTATAAAAAATAAATTAATTTTGTTATTATTTATCTAAACATTTTATAATAAAGAGACTAAAAATGAATAAAGGCGAATTTCAAATAACTAGAAATAAATCAACGTATTGTTTTACATTTCCGGATAAAAAACATTTTAAAGAAATCTTTAATAAAATATATCCGGATACTTCAGAATTAAGTTTTTATATAAGCAACTATAACGGTTCAAATACTTATTTCGGAGATTCACAATGGGAAAAACACGGAATAGATTTCCGTAAAGGTAAAAAAGAAAAAACTTATATTTTTAAGAACAAAGCCATTGATTTTATCATCAAGGATAAAATAGATGTCATAAATATAGCAATTTGTAAGGGCGAAAATCCTGAACGGGAAAACGTTACTGAAGTTATAAAAATAAGAAATGATAATACGTTAAGCATATATTCAACAGATTTCAATGTTATCTGTAAATGTTTAGTACACCACATTAAATATCCTCTATATTTTGATTTTTCTAAAAGATATGATGAAGATAAATTTTTCAATTTTGTTAAAACGATTTTGAACAAAGATTTTACAGGAAAAGGACAAGTCTTCTACAAATCTTTAAAAATCAAAAAAGGTTTTAACTTTAAGATAAATTTAGAGAAAGACCTTGATAAGAAAGTTTATTTTGAAGCGGGATTCAGAAACAATGAATGGTATTTAGAACAGATAGGAAGCGAAACCGAACACAAAGAATTAAACAAACTTCCTAAACTTGAAAGAATAAATTATTTTTATGTAAGCATCTTTTTTCTCGTCGTAATTTCAGGAATTTTACTAATATCAACAAAACTCCGTTTTAACATATTAATATTTTCATTTGCCGGACTTTTATTTTTTTCTTTGTTGAAATATATCTATAAAAAAGTTAAGGTAATATTTGGATTTCGATTAGCTGTAAAACATAAATGAATAAAAAATTTCTAATATTTACAACGCTTATAATTTTGCTTTTACATTCAAGTTATATCTTTGCTGGCCAGGAAAGCGAACCAGAGAGACGTCCGGTTGGGGAAAGAATATTATTCAGAGTTCATTCTTCTCCTTCTGGGGCAGAAGTATATATTGATAATAAATTTTTCGGAACAACTCCTTTAGACAAAATGAGGGCGGTTAAAGGCAAATATTCAATTTCAATTTATAAGAAAGGATATATTGAGCATAAAGGTGAAATCAATATAAATACTCCTAACGAAATATTTAATTTTAAACTGAAACCAAAGCCATGGACTCCGAAAAGCGACAATTTAATAATTAAATATTTTATTCCTTTTTTTTCAAATCTTGATAAAGAATTAAAATTGTCATTTTTCTTCTCATACAGATACCACTTTCCTGAAAACCACTCACTTTCAAACTTTGACTTTGAAATTGAAACAGGTTTAATCAACATGAAACTAAAATATAAAGAAGACGGTGTTGTAAATAAAGGTGAAACTACATTAACAATTTTTCCAATTGCAGTAAATATGCATTTCAATTTTTTCCGGCGGTTCAAATACCTTTCTCCATATATAGGTTTTGGGGCAGGTGTAAACATTATCAACATGGATGTTGAAACCTATGAAAAGACTTCACTGACCTTTGCATTAATTGCAGGAATTAATTTTTTAACGCATTGGCCAGTATCTATTCAGTTTGAATTCAGATATATGTGGCTGGGAATTGCAAAAATACCTATACAAGGAACATCCGGAGACCCGCCTACCGTTCAAAAACGTGAAGAATATTTCTTTAAGGGAATATTAATCAGTATTGGTATTGTCGGAAGATTTTAGATAGTTTAACGTTCTCAATACACTTTTTCTGATTTTGACCACTCTATTCAATAAAGATAATACATAGTAAGTATTTTTTCTATTAACATCATGAGTTTGTGTCCGTTCTAAATATAAATCATCTTTAATAAAATAATCATGCATGAAAGAAAATTTATTCTCCAATTTCATTTTAAATTTTAAAACCTCATCAATGTTATTATCAAAATCAAGAAGTCTATTTTTAAAATTATCCAACGCGTTAATGAAAGAATTATAATATTCAATTAAAACGTTAACATTGGTTTTATTTACAGTGAAATCAAAATTTGTTTCATCATATTTAAAAAACAGTTTTATTATATCTTCATTATCGAGAAAATCGGCACCGTGGATTCTTTGTCCGTTACCTGTGAAATAAAATTCTAATTCACTTGACAAAATTAAATTTTCTAAATTCTGTTTAAATATAAAAGTATTAACATCGACTTTAGTTTCTTCTATTATCTCTGTTTTTCTTTTCCTTATTAAATTATAAAAACTATGGCCAATACTTTTAAATTTATTTGAAGTAAGTAAAAACTCATTATAAATAGGGCTTGCCTGTACATGAGAAATTCCTCCGGTATAAGCCATATCAAGACCAACGAATAAAATTTCTTTAAATCCTGAAGCAATAGCAATGTTTATTGCTGCGCTTGTAACGGAAATATCAATTTCAACACTATTGACTGATTTACTTGTAACTTTCTCCAGATTATTGATTAATTCACTCTCTTTTAACCCGGTAAAATAATATATATTTTTTATTGAACGCTGAACACCTTTATATAAACTCGCTGCCCCTAGAACTGTATATTTATCAAAATATTTTACCGAAGAATAATAATCTTTAAAATTATGGATTTGTGAATCAACCGAAACAATATAATCAGGAATAATATCCGCCTCGGTTAATGCCCCTAATGCAGTATCCACACAGAAGAAAACTGCCTTTTCTTTAATTTGCCTTAACATTTCAAGACTGCTCCTCAAAGACGGACCGGCTGCAATAATTACTGCAGGGTTAGGTATTTTATTTTTTGAAATTGTTAATAGATTTTTAAAAACATACGGCGAATTTTCTATTATATTTTCAATCCATAAACGTTGGAGTTCCATTTTAGTAAAAGTATTCATAAATAACACTGATAACTCGTTGTTAATTGTTTTTATTACATTTTCATAAAATGCTTTGTTTAATTCGACGCTTGGATTTAGTTTTATTATCCTGTGCCCTTTTACATCATTCACCTGCATTGAGTTTAATTTATGAGTAAATGAATTGACTGCGGTATCGCCTGCGAATAAATAAATATTATTTTTTTCAAGAAAATCTAATAAGGAATTTTCAACACAATACTGTATAATAT
>CALGPD010000186.1 GCA_937960625.1 uncultured Spirochaetia bacterium
TCCGAATTTCATTCTGATAACTTCTTTTGGACAAGCATAAACACATTCTTTACAAAGAATACAATCAACACTTAGAATCTTTCCGTTTTTAATCATGCTGTTAACAGGTAAAGACATGGGACACGCTTTGTCGCATAGTTTACAGTTAACGCATTTTTCAGGTTCGGTTTTTAAATACAGCTTCGGCAGATGAAAATAACGGGAAACTGTTTTACCTAGAATCATGAAAGGTGAAATCCAGCATAAATATTGACAAAATGACCTTCGCCCGAAGGCTATGGATAAAATCAATACAGTAAAAGCAACGAAAAAATATACAGCGAATAAAATTATAACAGCATTGTTAAACATACCTTTTATAGTATATAAGAAATTCAATCCTGAAAACTTTTTGGCGGTCATAATTAGATACATAATAAAAGAAATCCATGGAACCCAGATTATATATTTAAAGTAAATGCCGAATTTTCTTTTAGCGGGTTTATTGATGAAATAAGTACAAGCTTCCTGCATTCCGCCGGCAGGGCAAATCCACGAGCAGAAAAGCCTTCCGGCAAACAAAGATATTATAAAAAGTACAATGAAGACAATAAAACTTCCGGTGATAATACCGTTTTTTGCCCCCATAATAATTATAGCCGGAGAAAAAAGCAGATAGGTAATTGGAAAAAATAAAAATGAAATAAAAATAACAATTCTTCTGGTTTTTTGTGCCGGCTTCATTTGACTGCAGCTCCTAAATACTACCTGAGTAAAATATAATATAAAACTGTATTTATAACGTTGATAAATACAGTTTTAATATAACTTTAACATTTAGTTCAAGTGTTAAGAATATTTTTATTTCAAATCCATAATACTTTTATTCAGTGCAAAAGAACCAACTTAGTTTGATAAAAAAGCCTCAAGAATTTCTTTATTCTCCGGATTCTGCATTTTCTGTAAAGCTTTTTTCTCAATCTGGCGTATTCTTTCTTTGCTTAAATTAAGCATCTTGCCGATTTGTTTTAACGTCTTAGGTTCATTGGAATTCAAACCGTACCTATGAATCAGAACAAGGCTTTCTTTGCTTGTCAGATTTTTAAAGGATTTTTCAATACTTTTTTTAAGTGACTGTTCAATTGAATCTGTCTCCGGAGTATTTTGTTTTTCATTAACCAAAATCTCACTTAAAAAATACTCGGTGTTATTATTCTTAATCGGAGTATCTATTGGCACATAGGTTTTTGAAGCATTAATCATGTTCTCAAGTACTTTGACACTGATACCGAGTGCGTTTGATATTTCCTGATTTGAAGCGGGTTCACCGTTTTCGCTTAAATAGTTAGTTTTATATTTTTGAATATCCCTTAAACGGTCAGTCTTATTATGAGGCAGCCGAATAAGACGGGTTTTTTCTGACAACGCGCTTAAAATTGACTGCTTAATCCACCAGGACGCGTATGTTAAAAACCTGTAGCCTTTTTCATGATCGAACCTGTCAACTGCCTGCATCAGTCCCACATTCCCTTCATTGATTAAGTCAATAAAAGGAAGGCCGAAGTTTCTATATTTTTTTGCCAGTTTAACAACATACCGTAAATTTGATTTTACAAGTTTTTGCCTGGCTGTATCATCATTTTTTAAAACCCGTTTAGCCAAATCAATTTCTTCTTCCTTACTTAAAACGGGAATATCATTGATTTCTATTAAATAACGTGAAATAGAAGAATCATCGACAGGGGCTTTTTCATTTTCCTGATTTTCAATCAAATCATCATTATGGTCGTTTTCTATATATACATTTTCTACTAAGTTTTCTATCATTTCAAAACCTCCTTGTATTGGAATAACAACTTTATATGTTAAAAGTTTGCATATTTTCACAAATAAAAATGAAATCTATACAATTATATATTTATTGGTTTTTTGTGTGCGGTATTAGAATGGGCAATCATATACAAGAAGATTTATATGTAATAACATTATAGTCCGCGAAAAATTATTTGTCAAGCTTTATAAAAAATTTACGTAATTTTATAAGATTTGAATAAAATTTTAATTCTTTAATACAAAACATTAATTTTTTCAAATAAAATTTAAGCCGGTATTTTTTTACCGGCTCATTATTTATTTTCTAGGAAGGATTTGGATATGTTTCTATTCTGAAAGCACTGACAACGAAAATTTTTGTGCTGTTTTTTTCGTTCCAGTATTTCCCTGCTTTTATAACTGCAAAGTCCATGGCTTTTTCAAAACTCGTTGCTTTTATAATAAAATGACTTTGATTTCCTGTCACACTGTGCCTGCATTTAACTTCATACCTAAATAACGTCGATGCTTGTAAATTTTGAAACGATGCGAAGCCTATTATCAATAAAATTATTATTGTTATCGTACTTTTGATTTTTAATTTCATTTTTTTTCTCCTAATATTTAATTCATATTACATAGTACTCCTTGATTATATTATTCCTTTCACTGTTGTTAATATTTTTTAAAAAAACATAATATGTCAGCTATCACAACTAATATTATAATTATATGGTGTTTCTTCATTAAAATATCTCTTAAATCGCACTTTTTTATTGAAATTATTTTTTTTTAGTGTTTAATAGTAGAAATAAAACAAATTATAGGAGAGTTTATGAAAGGCAAAATTTTAGCTCCGGCACTTGCTTTATTGTTCGTTCTAGGTATTGGAATGGCAAATATTAATATAGCGAGTGCGGATCAACCAAGAATGCGTACAGCAATGAGCAGATTACGCAGAGCAAGGAGATCACGAAGCAGAAGAAGAAGAGCAAGGCTTCTTAG
>CALGPD010000187.1 GCA_937960625.1 uncultured Spirochaetia bacterium
AATTAAAAAAAATAATGAATATTGCGTTAAAACAGGCGCAAAACATATTAAAATCAATTCCTGATGATACAAAAAATTATATTAAAAACTATTTTGACAGGGCACTTTCAGGAAAAAATTTTACAATTGAATACAGATATGAGTATAATAGTGATGTATATTTTTCAGAAATATCATTTTATCCCATAAAAAACTTAAACCAGGTGTCCGGAGTATCTGTAATAAGCAGGGATATTACAACGAGAAAACTAGCAGAACATAACTTAAAAGAACATGATAAAAATCTTAAAAAGATAATCGAAAACATGCCGGTAATGCTTGACGCGTTTGATAAAGAATTTAATATAATATTCTGGAATAAAGAATGCGAAAGGGTTACAGGGTATAAATCCGGGGAAATAGTAAATAACAAAAACGCAATAAAAATGCTGTACCCTGATAAAGAATATAGAGATTATATATTAAATACGTTTAACCGAACCGGCTCAAATTTTAGAAATATTGAGTTAAAGATAACGTGTAAAAACGGAAAAGAAAAAGTTATCAGCTGGTCAAATATCTCATATAAAAATCAAATACTTTCATGGTATTCATGGGCTATTGGTGTGGATGTTACAAAGATATGCAAAGCTGAAAAAGAATTAATAGAATCAAACATGGAACTTGAACAGGCATATAATAAAGCCGAGGCTGCAATAAAAGAGATGCAAACCGCGAGAACAGAACTTGAAAACACAAATATTAAACTTGAAAAGGCAGTACGCGAAGCCAAAGACGCTATTTTATATAAAACGGAATTTCTTGCAAATATGTCCCATGAAATAAGAACTCCATTAACCACAATAATCGGGTTTAACGAATTATTAAAAGAAGATAAAAAAATAAATACCGGGCAAAGGGAATACTTAAAACTCATAGAAATGTCAGGGAAAAGATTACTAAACCTGTTAACGGATATACTAATTATATCTGAAATTGAAGCAAATAAATCTAAAATATCAAAAATTAATATAGATTTGAATGCTGTGTTAAAAGAAATTCAGTATTTAAACGTTATTAAATTAAAAGAAAAAAATATTGATTTTAAATATAATCTTAACGGCATCGAACAAATCCATACTGACCCCAAAAGATTAAATCAAATACTAATGAACTTAATAGGAAACGCGATTAAATTTACGGATAAAGGCAGCATTTCAGTTGATGTTAAAGAGAAAAAAGGTTTTTATGAGTTTTGCGTAAAAGATACGGGTATAGGAATAAAAGATGATCTTCTTGATAAAATCTTTGAAAGTTTCGTTATCGGGGAAACAGGATATACTAAACAATACGATGGAGCAGGACTGGGCCTGAATATCTGCTATAGGCTGGCAACATTGCTAGGCGGGAAAATATGGGTTAAAAGCGAAATAAATAAGGGCAGCAAGTTCTATTTCACTATTCCGGTTGAAAAAATTAAACAAGAAAAACAAGCCTATATGCCGGGAACAGCTTACGTAAAGCAAAGAAGTACGTCAGGCAAAAAAATTGCGGTTATTGACGATGAAACAATTATTTTAAAATTCGTTGAAAAAATAATTAAAACAAAAACAAACCACTTTTCATATACTTTTTCACGCGGCATGGATTTCTTATCTGAATTCCCTGAAAAATCAGATTACAGTTTAATTTTACTCGATATCCGGATGCCGGTCATGAACGGCCTTGATTGCTTAAAACGTATAAGGCAGATTGACCCTGAAATTCCCGTTATTGCTTTCACCGCGTTTGCCATGAAAGAAGATAAAAAACTGTTCCTCGAAGTAGGGTTCAACGATTACATTCTAAAACCAATTGATATAAGCGAACTAATGGCAAAAATAGACGCCTATGTTTAAATAAGCTTTGTAGGACACCGGGAACCGCAAAGATTATTAACATCACGTTTTTAATTCACTACATGGAAATAATTTCAAATTTAAAAAATAGTGCTTGCAATATATTTTATATTTATTAAAAGTAATCATAAAGGGAAAACAATGCTTACCAAAACTAAAAGATTCAATAAAAAGAACAAAAAGGATTTATATATAATATTGGGAGCATTAATAATTTTAATACTATTAGTAATCCCAAGTTTATTTTATAATGGATATAAACTGTTTTTAATAAAAATTATCAGCTATAAAATAACAACCTTTTATTCCGGTTATTTAGCATTAATTTTAATATTCGCATATTTATTTTTGAGACTATATAAAAAATTTATAAAAGGGCAATCCGCTCAGCAAATAAACATTTTGGAAGGAACAATTTCAGAATTACAAAAAAAGATAAAATTTTATGAAGAACAACTTACAATTTTAAAAAACCATTTTGATGGAAATCAGAATAGTTAAAAACAACGGACTATGCAGCAAAGCGAAAAAATCTCTAACAACTTTAACTAACAGCCATAAGGGTATTTACACCTTGGGACGTACTTGGGCCGGGGCAGGGCTCCTCTTATAATATAACTTTTTCTAATAAATCGAACATATACCTGTTGTTATGTCCGTTTTTTGGCAAAATTCGAACATGAAACACTTCTCATGTTCGTTTTTTAGCAAAATTCGAACATGAATATGTTATCTTTTCAAGAAATTAAAAAATTCATTATTAATATAGATAAGGTATTTATTTTTCTTAATGCTTGATAATATACCAATTGATTCAAGTTGTTTTAAATAGTCTGAAGCAGTTTGTCTTCTAACACCGAGTTGTTCCTTAACAAAATCTATCTTAATATAAGGCTGATGAAAAAGACATTCAATCAATTCTTTTTTATATATTTTAGGCAATTCTGATTGAACCTTTTCTATCGTCCTATCTATTAACTCTTTAATACCTTTCATCATTTGTAAAGTCTGAATAGAAGTTAACTCAATCGCTTTTAAAATATAAAGTACCCAACTTTCCCATTTTTCATGTTCTGTAACTTTTTTAAGCAACGCGTAGTATTCATTTTTATTTTCAATTATATAATCACTTAAATATAGAATAGGATCATCGAGTAAATTTTTTAATACT
>CALGPD010000188.1 GCA_937960625.1 uncultured Spirochaetia bacterium
ATTATAAATCGTCTGTAAGTTCTTTGTTAGCTGCCTCGTCTGTGGGCGGGAAGTATCTGTGCCGCATATACGCGTATTCCCTCTGCATTGTACGGTATAAATTAATGTCAATGTATTTAATCGTCGCGGGCGAGTTTAAAATTATTTTCGTTGTTTTATTCTGCCATGTCGCCATGTTGGGATTGAATAAACTGGGTTCGCCGTATTTTTTTCTCATTTTTTTGAAAAGGGAATAAAAGTCGTTGTATTTATCATTAAAGTGAATGATTATGGCGAATAATTGTTGTTTAATGCTTTTCGTTGTTCCAAACTGATAATATACGCTTTTTATATAAGGAACGTTTCTTGCTTTTAAAATGTGATATGGTTCTTCGTCAAGGTCGCCGAAATCTGTTTTAATATCAATTTCCAGTAGTCTGTCTTTTTTAAGAATTTCCCTGACTTTGTTTATTTTCATCGCTAGGGTAACGCCTCTATACCCACGGGAAAGTTTAGGCCCTGTTTCTTGTTTTTTGGGTTTATTTTGGTTTGCGGTTGCCCTGTTTGCATTACCGTTTCCGGCCCCAGTATTATTTCCTGTACGAGGATTTTGGTTATTTGCCGCGAAAGTGAATGTAAAGCTAACGAGTAATGTTATAAATAAATAAATTTTCTTTTTCACTTTATATTCTTCGATGATATTTTAAAAAATCTTAAGTACTTTATAAAATATTAACACTTAAATGAATACAATTTAATCATACTTTTTTTATTCTTAACCTATTTTATAAACTTTAAAGTATGATAATATTTGTTTGGTTTCATCTGTCAGGCGTTTCATCAAACCGCCAAGTTCTTTTTTGTAAGGATAATCTCCTAGTTTTTCCATATATTCATCAGATTGGCCTGCAAAGTAATTAAAAGAATTGGTATAGTCTTGAATCATAACTTGCAGGAAATCAATATAATCCCGCATGGATTTGCCTAACATTTCCTGCGCGTGAGTTCCTTTTTTAAAAAAGGTTGATATAAACGTTTCAAACTGTTTGTTTGAGTTTGCCAACATTTCCATGGTATTTAGAAAAGTCTCTCTTGATAGATTAAGTAAGTCACTCATCTCGTTTTTTTTTGGTTCAGCCATTTTTAATGCCCCGGTTAAAGATTATTTTATAATTTAATTTTAACATACCGATATTATAAATGCAACGAAGAAAAAAATTAAATATAAAGTAAAATCATAGGGATAACTATGGAAGAAAAAGAAAATTTAATAAACGCTATTAAAAATAAACAAAACAGTTTAATTAATAAGCTGATAAATAAAGAAGAAAACATAAACGCTAAAGATGAACATGGTAAAACTCCATTAATGTACGCGGCAGAGCAGGGCGATAAAAAAACAGTGGGTAAGCTTATTAAACTCGGTGCTGATATCGAGGCTGAATCAAACTCAGGGCAGACCGCGTCCGGTTTAGCTGCTTTACAAGGTTATAAAAAAATGGCGGAAATGTTAAAACCTGATAGTGAACGTAATAAAAAGTACCGCAAGTATTTTCAGAAAACCGCATCAGGCGAATACGTTTTCAATATGAATATTTCATTATTGCCTTTTTTTATAATTGGAATTTTAACCGGAATAATTATTTATATTAAAATGAAATATAAAGGAATAACAATACTTTATCCGTTTTTTATGACAATCATGCTTGCTTATATTTATGAAATTTTAAGAAAAGTGCTTACAAAATTTATTATTAATGAAACCGGTGCCAGTAAAAGAATTAAAATTTCCGGCGTATATAAAGCCGTTAAATGGGAAAATGTCAGGGAAATCGTTTTAGAAAATTATAAAAGTATCATTTTATCAACAGATAAACAGCGTTTAATTATTTACGGCAATAGCGGAGATAGTATAAAGTTCCCCGGAGAAATAAAGGATTTTGAAAAATTAGTTAACCTTGTGAAAAGAGAACACAGTGTTCGGGTTATATAATTCTATTTATACATCATGCGGAAATTTCTTTTCATGATACGTTCTTTGTATTTTCCAATCCACCCGAATTTAACATTTTTGCTTCTTGGATAAACAACGTAATAATAATTATGCCCGGCCAGGATAATAAAACATAAAAATATCAACGTATAAGCAATGGTATTGACGCTAATTTTTATAATGAATTTTTCTTTAACCAGATCCAGTAAATAATCAAACACAAAGAAAATCATAATGAAAAATGTGGACACCGTGATTAACCAGAACTCAAAATATTCAGGCTCCCACCAGGAGAAAAACGTTAAGTAAATTACAAACCAGAGTGCAAGCGCAAGTATAACCGGACCATATTTTTTATAAAGTTTTTTTATCAACAGTATGTATAATACGGTGAATGAAACCATGAATACAAACATTACGTTTAACGCGGCGTATTTTTCCTGGAAAAAATTTGTAAGGTCAAAATAATTTTCTTTATAGCGGATAAATGAAATTCCCCTGACAACCGCGCCGGAAATACCGTATAAAATTTTATTCAATGATTGGCCTTCATGCCCGGCTCCCCAAACACCTTGATGAGCGTAAAATGATAACCAGTTGAAAAAGTTTCCCGTTCCTTTTATTCCGAAATAAGCCAGATTTTCCCCTCCGAAAAGTGAGGTTTTTATAATAAATAAACCAACGTAAAAATACATTCCGCCTACAATAAAAATCAGGAAAAACGTATAAGCTATGGAATGAATGAGGCGTTTTTTTAAAGATACATTTTTATAACAATTTAAGATGAAGAAAATAATAACCGGATAGAATAAAGCGTTGGCCTGATGAAAAAACACTGTGACTGAGTGAAACACCGCCAGTAATATTACAAAAAGAAATTTATACTTAACTTTGTTGTAATAATACAACGTGAAAAATAATAAGATACATAAAACGGTGTGGATTAAAGGAGTATCATTTAATCCCGCATAACTGATATATCCCCGGGCAAAAACAATGAATCCGGTGAAAATTAAACTTAAAAATATCCTGCCTGACAGAAAAAACAAAAATAAAAATATTAATCCTGCTCCTAAAGAGGCAACGAGCAAGCTTTTAATTCTCTGGTTAAACAACGCGTCAGCTGAAAGGTTTCCTATATTTTCTGTGGCTTTGTAAAACAAAAATCCGGAATAATCAAATAAAAGGTGATGGGGGTTAAACATGTTTACTAAACGCCCTTGTTCAACGTTTTGAGTATAAGCATGAATATCGCTGTCAATAAACATGGAAAGATTTTCAAAGTTGAATAAAAAATACGTTAAAATAATAAACAGGCAGATTATAAAAGCTAGAGCCTTTTTCTTTTTTGTTATTTCTTTACGGAACTTATTTATTTGATTCATTGTTATCCGATTTAATTCTGCTAATTAAACGTTTTGAAAATGTTTTATATTTTTTCAAATGTTTTATTGTTATGCATGAAACCCCGTTGTCTGCAAAAATATTTAAAGAACCGGTTCCGATTATTTCTTCTAAAAAGCCTGCTTTGGATGTAATTCTGCTTACTGATTTTATGGGTATCCGTTTTGTTGTATTTGTGAGCAGTGTTCCTTTTTCGAAGATAAACTCGTTGTCTGAAACAATAAACCGTGCTGAGAAATAC
>CALGPD010000189.1 GCA_937960625.1 uncultured Spirochaetia bacterium
ATCTTAATGTCATATAGATAACGCGAAGTTCATAATCTTTTAGAGAATTTTTAATATATGGTAGAAGTTCTTGTTTTTTAAATTTTAGTAAAGTTGATAATGCTATATTTCTTATTGATAAATTACGGGTTCCGAAATCACTAAAAGAATTGAAAATTTTATCGTTTTTAACTTCGCTGCCTGTTTCAGAAAAATAAATACTTTTCCTAATTGCCCGCCTGATTATATAATTATGTTCATTTTGAAGAAGGGATTTCATTTTATAAATAACGTATTTTTTTTGCCTTTCCAAAGCAACGTAGGGTAAAGTTAAAATAGCATTCGTTCTTAATTCAACGCGGTTGATTTTCCGCAGCACTTCCATAAAAGATTCTTTATATTGTGTTTTGCGGAAAATATCTAGTATAAACTTTTTAGAAGCTGAACTAACATCCTTATCTTTAAGTAACTTTAAAAGAATTTTAAAATTTGCGTTATCCTTTATTTTATTACTTTTTAGCTTGTTTAAATCCAGAAAAGTAGAAATAATCTGAAATAAATAAGGCCTGCTTGAGTGGTATTTTTCTTTTTTTAATAAATCAAGCACTACTTTAATATGGGGCAAATCGCATAACGAGCCAAAGGTTTCAGCGCTTAAACGTTTATCCTCACTTGTATAAGCAGTGGATAAGATTATATTCATTAATTCAGGAATAAACTTTTTAATTTTTCTTTCTTTAATCTGCATTATTGCAGAACGCCTTGTTATTACTGAATCAGAATAAATCCGTTGTTTAATTTCAAGGGATGAAATAAAGTTTTTCTGTATTTTACCTTTATCATTTTTCTCATTTGTTTCAAGGCAACGGGTTGCAAAAGCAAAACCGATAAAAACCAGTATAACGAGAAATGATATTCCATGTTTTCTTTTTATATCTCTTAGCATATTTTTCTAATTAATTATATTCTGTATTATGAATATAATAATTTATTCAAAGTATGTGTAAAAAAATTATAAAATAATATAATAGATAGTTTAAAGTTGATTGACACATTAATAATATTTTCTTATTCTCAAAAAGGAGGCTGATTATGAATAAAAAAGTTGCCATTATAATTGCTAAAAGTAAGTTTAGAGATGAAGAATATATTGAACCCAGAAAAGCACTCGAAAGTGCGGGTATTGAAGTAAAGGTTTTTTCATCTGTACCGCAAACTTCAAAGGGTATGTTTGGTTTTGAAGTAACTCCTGATGATATCATTGCGAATTTAAATCCTGAAGAATTTAGCGGTGTAATATTCGTTGGAGGCGGCGGCTCTAAAGAATATTTTGATAACACTGTTGCACATGATATTGCAAAGAATTTTAATAACAAAGGTAAATTCGTTGCTGCAATATGCATTGCTCCGAATATATTAGCTAGAGCCGGTTTGCTTAAAGGAAAAAAAGTGTGTTCTTTTCCAAGTGTTAAAGATGAGCTAATTTCTCACGGAGCATTAGTACAACAGGATGGCGTAGCCAGTGACGGGAATATAATTACAGGAACAGGGCCTGAATATGCGGCATTGTTCGGACAGACAATTGTTAATTATCTAAGTTAATCAATTATAAATTTAACAAGGTGTTGTTCATCTTCTTTAGAAATTGCAATAAATTTAATTCCAATATCATATTGATGATATTCAGTTAATTCTTCAACCCTTACAACTCTTGCTTTTGCATAAATTGGCTCTTCATACCCGGGCAGATGAAATTGACATTCAATTGAACTGGCAACGGGAATAGGTTTATTCATTATAAATAAAACTCCACCCTCAGAAATATCAATAGATACAGTATCACCATTTTGAGGAATGTTTTCATTTCGGCTCATTGCAGTAATTACATCGAAATGTATTTTTACTTCTTTTTTAAACCTTTTATATTTTCTTTTTTCTTCCATTTCTGCATTCCATTTTATAAAGTTATTTGTAAGATAAAAAATACAAGATTATATAGTTTTTAATTGATAAAGTACAGCTGACTTCAATTATTTTTCTAAAATTATAAACAAAATAGGAATTGAAAATATTTATAGAAAACGTAGATTATTCTATATCTGTTTTTAAAATCGACATAAAAGCTTCTTGAGGAATTTCAACTTCGCCGATTTGCCTCATGCGTTTTTTACCCTTTTTTTGTTTTTCAAGCAACTTGCGCTTTCTTGATATATCGCCTCCGTAACACTTTGCTGTTACATTTTTCCTCAGCGCTTTAACGTTTTCCCGAGCTATTATACTTCCGTTAATACTTGCCTGAATAGGTATTTGAAACATATGCCGAGGAATGTTGTCTTTAAGTTTTTCGACTACTGCCCGGCTTTTTATTTGGCTTTTTTCCCTATGCATTATCATAGAAAGTGCGTCGACTTTTTTCTTATTAACAAGAATATCAACTTTAACGAGGTCACTTTTTCTGTATTCAAGAAAATGATAATCAAAAGATGCGTATCCACGTGAAACGGATTTTATTTTATCCTGAAAATCATAAACTATTTCAGCTAACGGTATTTCATAGTCAAGTTGAACGCGTTTATTATCAAGATAATTAATATGTTTTTGAATACCCCGCCGGTCAATTACTACCTGCATTACATTGCCAACGTATTCTTCGGGAGTTATTATGTTTACATCAACGAAAGGCTCTTTTGCGTCTTTTATTTTCGTTGGTTCAGGATAATTTATAGGGTTATTAACCATGATTTCATCTCCGCTAGTTAAAACGAAAATATATTCAACTGACGGAGCAGTGGTTACAATATCAAGGTTAAATTCCCGTTCAAGGCGTTCCTGAATAATTTCAAGGTGAAGCAATCCTAAAAATCCGCATCTATAACCAAACCCTAAAGCTAGAGAACTTTCCGGTTGATAGATTAAAGAAGCATCATTAAGTTTAAGTTTATTCAAACTGTCAGTAAGTAATTTATAGTCATCGCCTTCGGCAGGGAATATACTACAAAACACAAACGGTTTAACTTCTTTAAATCCGGGCAGCTCAGTTTCACAAGGGTTATCAGATAATGTTATTGTATCACCTATTTTTGTATCTTCAAGGCCTTTAACATTTGCGATTACATAACCAACCATACCTGTAGACAATTCTTTGGTCGGGACCTGTTTTATTTGTAGTATTCCAACTTCTTCAACTTTGTGAACTTTTCCCGTCTGCATAAAAAGTATTTCATCGCCTGGCGAAATACTTCCGTCAAATACTCGAATAAAAACGTGAACACCTCTGTATGGGTCAAACTTAGCATCAAAGATTAATGCTTTTAGCGGAGCTTTAGAATCACCTTTGGGTTTAGGACAATACTTTATTATAGCTTCAAGTAAATCTTCAATACCTATGCCTTCCTTAGCGCTTACGGGAACACTCATTTCAGAATCAAGCCCTAGATCATGTTCTATTTGAAGATTTACGTTGTCAACATCAGCGCTAGGTAAATCAATTTTATTCAAAACGGGAATAATTTCAAGGTCGTGTTCCAATGCCATATACATATTAGCGATTGTTTGAGCTTCAACACCCTGAGAGGCATCAATAACGAGGAGAACGCCTTCACATGCCATCAATGCCCGGGAGACTTCATATGAAAAGTCAACGTGCCCTGGAGTATCGAGGAGGTTGAGCGCAAATTTTTCTCCATCTTTAGATTCATAAAAAATTGTTGCATTCTGGGTTTTGATAGTTATGCCGCGTTCCTGTTCAATATCCATACTGTCAAGCATTTGGTTATGGAAATCCCGTTCAGAAATTGCATTTGTAATTTGCAGCAATCTGTCAGAAAGTGTGGATTTACCATGGTCAATATGTGCAATAATTGAAAAGTTTCTTATACGGGATTGTTCATTTATAACATCTAAATAATTCATGAAATCAAAGTTAGCTATATAAAAAGTAAACGTCAATAAGTACATTTATTTTTGCATAAGTCAAAAGCGCAAAAAAAAAAGCACACTAAAAATAAGCGTGCTTTTTTGTTATATGTTGAAAGTTATGCGGTTTCTTCTGCTTTGTCCCAGATAAAGGTTAAGTAAGCAAGCACAGCTCCAATAAGCATTAAAACTACAATAATGATATTTTTGGTGCTTGAACCTGAGCTTTTAATTTTAGTTAATTTTACAATATTGTCCTGAATATATTTGTTTACTTTTTTAACTTTCTCAAAAGCTGCGTTAAATTTTTCAGAAATAACGACTTCCATTCCCTGTCCTTCTTCTGAGGTATCTATTGTTTTTTGGTTTAATATTTTTTTATGTTTGTTTTTTAAGTTATCCATAAACTTAACGAGTTTATTTATAGATTTATACACTGCATTTACCATGCCGGCTGATAATTCAACTTTTTCTGAACCGAAGAAAGGTTCTAATGCTTCATATATTTCTTCCAATTCATGAGATAATTTTATTGTTAAAAGCATTTCTTTTTTGTTTAATGCTCCGGTGTCCCCGCTTCCTGCATCTGCATTTTCAGGTTTTTTATCACCGCTGTCTGCCGGTTGTTGGTCCCCGCCATCCTCTGTTTTCTTTTCACCGTCTTCAGATTGTTTGTCGCCGCTGTCCGCAGGCTTTTTATCATCGCCGTCAGGGTTTACTGCCGGAAGGTTTGTAGTGCTGCCGCCGTCGGGATTTACCGCGGGAAGATTTACCTGTCCTCCTCCGCCTGTAGTGCGTGTAGTTGTATAGTTAAAAGTAACACCCTGCTCAAGTTTGTATTTAACGTTGTTTTTCAATGATTTAAAACCGTTGATAAACTGGTCAAGTTCTGTTTGTACAAGCCTGTAAGTTAAGATTTCACCAACACCGAAAACTTTACGTGAAACGGCTTTTCTAACTTCTGCTCTATTGCCGAGAAGGCGTTCTTCAATTCTATGAATGCCTTTAAGCTTCATTTTGCCTTCTTTAATGTGGTTTTTTACAATAGCTCCGAAAACCGGAAAACCCTTTGCGTATTTACCAAGGTAAATACCTAATGTAACGAAGTTAGCCATAGGCATTCCTTCCGAACTGACAATTTTTTCAATTTCGTGATAATATTGTTTAAAATATTCAACACTTTTTTCAATAATATCTGTGTAAGCATTAACAATTATGTTTAAGATTTTTTTATTACTTAGTTTTTTTCTTAAAGCAATGATTTCTTCTCTTGAGTTTTTAAGCTGATCTTTTAAATCATCTGTTGAACCGTCTTTTCTTATTTTTTTAAGCGCGACAGCAATTTTTTTTCTAGCTTTTTTAATTTCATCAGTAATGCTTTCAATTGTCGCATTTTGAAGCTCACCAATCCCTGCTGCATTTAAAGAAGGAATAGGTTTCAGACCGATAGATTTAGGAAAGTTTTTCTTAACATCCTGAGCTGTTATTATGAATTCCATGGATGTATTAGGAAGTAAATTCATTTTTGCCTCAGGCACTTCTCCGCTGCTTTTCACTTTATTACTTGCTATGCCTGAAACGATTTTTTCAATTCTATATAAATCTATAAATTGTTTAAGTTTAAGAAGATCCCTTTCATAAGCTGCTTTGGTTCTTTCATATGATTTCTGCATTTTTGTAATACGCGTTCTTTCTGAAAGCAATGCCTCAACAGTGCTCATGCCTGTATTATTCATACGTTTTTTAACTGAAGTGGCAATTTCTTTTGCTTCATTTGCGGCAACGTCTATTTGCGCAAGATCATTTCTTTGTTCTTTTAACGTTTTAACGAGTTTTTTTACCCGTTTTGTTAGACGTTTTTTTCTCGCGCCTTTGGCTTTTCTTGCGAGTTTTCTATAACGTTTCAATGCTTTAGTTGTTGTTTTTATTTTTTTCTTAATGCTTTTTTCTACTTTTTTTCTGTCTTTCAAAACTTCAATCATTTTATTGATTTTTACAAGAGTAGCAGCCGCTTTAGCAACTTCTACCTGCTTTTTGCTTTTAGCATTGTATTTTGCTAAAAGTTTATCATATTTAGCTTTTTTATCACCGGATATTTTATTGTAATCAACAAACAGATAAGAATTAAAAGTTTGTATCTTTCCTTTTTTATTAGTAACGGAAAAAGTCCCGCCCATTCCCTGATTTATAAATAAAGTAAAGAAAAGTGCAAATATTCCGACAACGCCGAAATAAATCAACCATAATAATTTCGCTTTTTTCATTTTGAGCATCTCCTTAACTTAAGGGTATTTAAAAGTTTAGATTTTGTTACATCTTAAACTTTGGTTTGTTTTTTTGCAAGAAAAAAATAAAAAAAAATGGTATATAATGAAGTTTAATTTCAACGCAAGTTTTTTATGTTTCAACATACATCAAATATAGGAACTATAAGGTAAGAATTTTGAATCAGGCATATAAAATAGTAACCGTTTAAAATTAACTCGGATAATTAATACCCGGAAATTTTTATCATAATACAAAATGCCCAGCGCGTTCCGGGAATAGGGCCGAAATATGCCGTGTATTTATCTCCTGAATGTGAATCTTTTATTATGGTTTTGCCTTTTCCGCGTTTTCGAAGCATGAGCCTTGCAAGAGCGTAAACCTGAGCGTCAGGCGTACCAAGATTAAAAAGTGTTGCGGATTTTTTAAATTTGAACACGTTTTTCCTACCGATATAACGCCTGTTAGGGTGCGCTAAAATTATTCCGTTACCAGCAACGAGAAACGCGAAACCTTTTCTCCCGAACCGCATTCCCGCGATTTTACCCGTTATTCGGGAAAAATGTATATCAGCTCCAATTGCCGCTATCCTTTGCCCGTTTCTAATAACGGGAATAACCGCGCTAATCATTATTTTGCCTCGAACACGGTAAGGTTTTGTGAAGTAGATTTTACCCGTTCTTTGGGGACGTAAAAACCAGCGCATTTTTAAATAATTATAACGTTTGTATTCGGGAAATAAACGTATAATCCTGTTGCGTTTTTTCACGAACCATATCATATAATGAGAACGTTTTTTTATTGCCATTCCCGGAGAGTAGGCTAGAAATACAGCGGAAAAAAGTTTGCTGTAACTTAACCTATCGGCTAGAGTTTTCCTCGTTTCTTTTAAATTATCTGCATCAGAGACTATGATTGCAAAACGTTTTAAAGCAAAAAAGATTTTATCGTGATATTCTCTAATAAAACGTATTTCGGATGTTAACCTTTCCATATAAAACGCATGATTATATTTTTTATTATTCGTTGTTTTTATTTCCCGGTTATTGTTTTTATTAACTGTACGCTTTTGTTTATGATTATGGTTTTGTTGAGGCGGATGCCATTTTACTTTATTTCCATTTTTTACCGGAGTCTTTCCCGTTCTTGGCGGTAAAAAATCTCTGTAGGAATTTTCCGCGGAAAGTTTATAATTAAAGGAAAAAATAATTGTTATAAACAATGTGATTAAAATTTTTTTTAATACGTCCATTTTATAAATAATATAGCTTATAGTAGTTAAAATGGAAACATGTTTTAAAAAAAAATAGTTTTAATCTACCTTTTCCAATAAAAAGTAGATATTTTTTATACAGCTAAAAAAGTGTAAGGAGAAAGTTATGTCAGAAATATTTAAGGAAGTTCAACCGGAAATTGAAAAATTGTTCAACGTTTATATGGATTGGGTAGAACAGGTTCAAAAGTATCCCGAGCAGGTTTTAAAATCCATCCATGACAGGCTTCTCGCAACTTATGATACAGTTGAGTCGTTTTTTAAAAATTGGATGGAAAATACCAGCGAAAACCGGCGAAGGTATTTTAGGCTTCTTTCTGAAATTTTAAAGCTCACAAAGTAACATGCCGTTTGCTGAAAACAATGACTGCAAAATTCACTACAGGGTAGAAGCCAAAGGCAATGTACTCGTTTTAATAGCCGGACTTGGCGCAGACATGAATTATTGGCCTCCCGCATTTATCCGTTTGCTAAAAAAGAACTTTAAACTCGTTTTAATTGACAATAGAGGCGCAGGTCTTTCCGGAAAACCCGATGAAAAGTATACAGTTAAAAAAATGGCTCATGATGTATTATGCGTTTTAGACCACGCGGGAATAAACAACGCGAATATATGCGGGATTTCTTTAGGCGGTTTTATTGCTCAGGAGTTTGTTATTAATTATCCTGAAAAAGTTAATAAATGCATATTAATTGCAACGCATTTCGGCGGGCCAAATAGGGTAAAGCCTGATTTTAATGATACAGCTAAACTCGTTCCTGATCCCAAGCTGTCCCGTGAGGAAAACGCGAAAAAAGCTTTAAGCGTTTTATACAGCGTTAACTTTCTTAATAAACATGAAAAAGCGTTGCTGCGATTTTTCAGCCGTGAAAAGAAGAATCCCATGCCCGCTCATGCTTTTTTAAGACAAAACGCTGCGGGTAAAGATTATATAAGCGAAACGCGTTTGCAAAATGTTAAATGCCCTGTTTTAATATTGCAAGGTGATGAAGATAAGATTATCAAACCGGGCAACGCAAAATTGATGGAGGGCAAACTTAAAAACGCTAAAGCTGTTATATTTCCGGGAGCGGGACATTCACTTCCGGTAGAAAAACCCGGGGAAAGCGCAAAGTATATAACAGATTTTATCTTGGATATTTAGTTTTATCATAATAAATAACGCAGGCTATATTACGTTTTATATTAAATAAACCGCAAATTAACAAAATAGACGCAGGATAGTTTAATCCTTGCGTAAAATCAGCATTCAATATACATTGTATTTATTAATATTTGGAGTGAAAACGGAAAATGAAGCAGGTAATTATTTTAACAGTAATATTATGTCTATTCATAGGGTGCGGTAAAGAAAAGCAACCCGCGGATAATAAAAAACCTGATGACGTTGTGAAGAATCTCCCTGTAGATACCGGTGTTGTAACACACGATAATTTACTCGTTAGAAAATACCCTGATACTAATTTCGGTAAAATTCTGACCAAACTGAAAAAAGGCGACAGGGTTAAGTTGTTAAAGAAAATGCAATATAAGGAGCAAATAAGTAAGTATAATGATTATTGGTATAAGATAAAACTTAAAAACGGTGTAATCGGTTGGTCATATGGAGCGTTTCTGATAAAAAAAGATGCTGATAAGATTTCAACTGAATATGATACTATATTTACAAAAGAGTTTTATTCTAATTATCTAAGAGCAGTTAATCTGCAAACCATAAAAAATATTTGCAATTATAACCGGAAAATTGATGAGAGGAAAAGACTTGAACAAAAATTTGAAGAACTATATAAACAGGGAAAACGTGAAGAAATTGTCAATCAGTGCAAAAATCTTTTAAGCGTTCCCTTAAAGTTTTATAAGTTTTGGTTGATAAATCGGAATTTTGAAATTCCTTATGATGGTACAGGGGATGCCTATTTTGGATATTACTTTTAAAGAAGAAAAAAAAATTATTAAATTTGCGACTGGTTATGACGGATTCCATGAACAAATAATGGGAAAATATATAATTAAAAACAATAGAATAATTATATATTATATTAGCGAAATTAAAAAAATGCCAAATCTTAAAGGAAAAATAGTTACTTCAAAGAGAAAAATTGATAAGAAAAAAATATTATATCTTTGTAGAATACCATATGAACAGCTTCCTGATTTTTTACCATTCAATAGCGGAA
>CALGPD010000190.1 GCA_937960625.1 uncultured Spirochaetia bacterium
ATGCGTTTTTAATGAAAGTTGGGCAGGAGAATCATATACAAGGGATTTAATAAACAATAACTTTATTAACAGTAGAAATAAAATAAAAACTTATGAAAATATTATTAATACTACCTCAAGATGCAATGTCATCTTAACCAACGAAGAAACAGATTATATTCTGGATGACAGGGTTGGATTCACGGATGATTACTCGGGTACGGGCGAAACATATACCGGATATTTATTTACAAAGTCGGATAATATGGTTTTTGATAATATCTTGTTTGACGGCAGTAATTATTTACACGGTTTATTTAAAACGAGTAATTCGGGTGAAAATGCAATCTTTAAAAACTGCGCGTTTTATAATATTTCAGGGAAAATTGCTAAATCAAGAGCAATAAGGTCAGAATTTATTAACAATTGTATTGGTTTTGACTACAGTGGAACCGGAACGGTTGAACGCAACGTATTCGCTTTTAATGATATTGCGGCAATTTTCAGCAATTCTTCAAACGCTGTGGTTAATCATAACACATTTTTTTCTAACATGACAGGGATATATAATTTTATTGGAAGCGGAATCGATTTAAGAAATAATATCGTATATTCAAATAGTAATCATTCTATTAAAACAAATCAATCATTATCAATAGCCGGGGGTGAAATCAATCTTATTGATGTGCTACCATCAAATATAGACGTTTCAAACGGCACAAATTTATCTTTTAATCCGTTTTTTGTAAATGAACTTGAACAATCTCTTGATTTACATCTTCGAACCACCGAGCAGGGTTATGATTTTGACAGTATTGCAAAAAACCGGTCCAATGATAACCCGGTACAGGATTTAGGAGCTTATAATGTCAGTAGAGAATTTTTAAAATACGGGTTTGGGATTGAGTTTGATATTGACAGGCCTAATCCTAAAAAACGTAAAATTAAAGAAATAAATGCAAGCATTAATATTTCAAAAACGGGTAAAATATTTGAAAACACGGATCAGGTTTTATTAGAAGAAATCTCTGTTTTATGGAATGCTCTTGAAC
>CALGPD010000191.1 GCA_937960625.1 uncultured Spirochaetia bacterium
GCCGGGTTGTTTGTGTTTGGCTTTTCTTTTGTAGCAAGCATAACGCATTATATCATGGATTGCGTTTTCAAGTCAAACTGTTTCTTTAATCCATCCTTATTGAATCCCTCTCCATCTGTGGGCAACGCCTTCTCTTTCTTACCCACTGATTCACAGGATTCACACGGGATAGAACCCGGTAACGATAAACCGGGGGATTTCAACCGGAAAGCGTACTTAAGCCATAAAAATATAAAAACCTGATTTATAAAGAATACTTATGCTAATCTAAAATGAAATTACAATCATGTTTATAGAAAATTGACTTTTTCTTCTTTTTATTATATTGTGTAATATACCATGGAAAAAAATATACTTTCAATTTCCCAGCTCACCCGTTCCATAAAAATGCATATTGAAAACAATTTTTTCGATGTATGGATTACCGGGGAAATATCTAATTTAAAAACGAATAAAAACGGACACTCGTTTTTCTCGTTAAAAGATGAAGGCGCTGTAATTAACGCGGTTATTTGGCGCAACCTTCAACATCAGATTAAATATGATATAGAAAACGGCTTAAAAATCGTAGCTCACGGCAGAATCAACCTGTATGAAAAAGGCGGTAATTATAATATTATTATTGATTACCTTGAACCGGAAGGTATGGGGGATTTAATGCTTGAGTTTTTAAAACTCAAGGAAAAACTAAAACAAGCGGGTTATTTTGACGAGCAGCAGAAAAAAATCATCCCGGATTTCCCGGGCACGGTAGGAATTGTAACCTCCCCTACAGGAGCAGCGCTAAGGGATATTTTAAACGTTATGAACCGCAGGTTTTCAAACGTAAACGTAATAGTATATCCCGCAAGGGTTCAGGGAGATAAAGCTGCGGGGGAAATAGCTGATATGATAAAAATAGCCAACGATTTAAAACAGGTTGATGTTTTAATCGTAAGCAGAGGCGGAGGCAGTTATGAAGATTTATGGGCGTTTAATGAAATGCCCGTTGCGGATGCCATATTTAATTCAGAACTCCCTGTTATTAGCGCGGTAGGGCATGAGGTTGATGTAACTATTTCTGATTATGTAGCAGATTTGAGAATGCCCACACCCTCAGCAGCAGCGGAAATCGTTGTCGGAAGTAAGGAAGAAATTAAAACGAGGTTAAACGCGATTTCCTCCCGTATTCAAAATTACATATCATCTTTTATAAATTTTTATAAGGAAAAGACGAAACGTTTTGCTGAAGAAAATTTTGGAAGTAAAATAAACCGTATTTTGGAAAAAAACAAATTTTTATTAACTGATATTGATTCCAGAATGTTAAAATATATGGAAGAAATTAATAATTTGAAAAAAAATAAATTTTTAGTTTTAACGGAAAAACTCGGGGTATTAAACCCTTTATCAACTTTATCCAGAGGATATAGTATAACGTATAAAGTTAACGGTCAGAAAAAAATAATTAAATCTTCCCGGGATTTAAAAATCGATGATAAAGTTAGAATTAAATTCCATGAAGGGGAATCAATTTGCAAAGTGGAAAAAGTAAATGAATAAAAAATTCTTTATAAAATCAGCAGAAAACGTAAAACTAAGTTCAATTTTTAATTATTCAAAAACCAAATCCGATAAGGCAATGATATTTTGTCATGGTATGCTTAGCGGCAAAGAAGGGATAAAAGCGAAGTTTCTCTGCAATAATATTGTTAAACACGGTTGGAATACTATAAGATTTGATTTCAGGTATAGAGGAGAGTCTACTGAAAAATTTGAAAATATTACGTTGTCAGGTGAAGTTGAAGATTTAAAAGCGGTTTATGATTATTTAATAACCGAAGGCATAAAAGAAATAGCAATAATCGGATCCAGTCTGGGAGGCACAGTTTCTGCAATTGCCTGCCCTGATTTAAATTTGGTCTCCAAACTCGTTTTAATTTCAAGCCCGTTTAAATTTGAAAAATTGCTATTACAATGGTTTACTGAAAAACAAATCAAGGAATTTCAGGAAGCCGGGTTTGCGGAATTTGGCGGCAACAAAATAAACCACAGTTTTTTAACGGATATAAAAAGCTATGATTTCAATCACGTTCTTGAGTCAATTAAATGCCCGGTTCTTTTATTTCACGGTACAAATGACAAAGTCGTTCCTATTGAAAACTCTATATATTCAAATGATATTTTAAAAAACGTATATTCTTATAAAACAATACAAGGCGGGGATCACAGGCTCAATGATCATATTAATGAAATCTTTCCACTAATTATTGATTTCTTAAATAGTTAATTTGCGCGTAAAAATTGTTATAACCAATATTATTTATTAAATTTTTATTATGATAAAAAATAGCGTATTCTTTAAGCAAAAACCCTTAGCCGTGTTTCTATTATTTTTTATTTTTATTGGTATTCACAAGCTAAATGCTAAAAACATAAACAAAGAAATTCAATCATACAAAATCGCGTTGGTTAATGCAGTAAAGTTAGCCAGGAAAAAAAGCCTTAGTTCGGTTTATAAATCCATTCAATTTTTGGAACAAATTATCGATAAAACCAAATCAAAAGCAAACTCAAAGTTTATTGAAGTTAACTTATTCGCCAGGCAGGTTGTGGCCGGGATATATTTGCACCGGTTAAAAAAATGGAAAAACGCTGCTGCTCATTATGGAATTATAATTAAACATGGTTTTTTTCAAAAAAATGCGCCAAATGTTGTTAAATGGCTTGTTTATGAAGGCAACGGTATTGCATATTTTGTGGGAAAAAAATATAAATCAGCTTTAAGCAATTTCTTTAAATCATACAAAGTGGCAAAAAAAATAATCAAAGTAAAAAAAGGAAAAGGTAAAAGTTCTCTTTGCTCAACAGCGTATAATATTGCAGCTATATACGCAACGTTAAAAAATGCTAAAAAAACGGCAAAATATATAAAGATATCATTAAGGAATACAATAAACACAAGACACAAACAGATAATAAAATTCCAAATAAGAAAAGACAAAGCATTTAAACACGTAATAAAAAGCAAACTAATAGTTAAACTTATTAAATAACTTTTTTGTTGACGAGAAAACGTAAAAATACTAATATAAAAAGAATAGTAAAAATATTATTTTAAATTTAATATACCTTCAATAAAAAATACGGAGAATCATTAAAAATGGATTATGAGTTCAGTGAAGCGCAAAAAATGCTTAACAAAGTGCTTAAAGATTCCTTCAAGATTAGGCATCCGGAAAAAATCGCTTTTATAGATAAAATAATATTATGGCTGTATGTAGAAACTAAAAAAAATTATACAATAGAAGAATGCGAAGAAGGTATCTCGGTTAACAAGGCGAAAAACGGAAAACGGCTTTATTTTTTTAAAAACCCTGAAATAAAAATGGATTAATATTTATGAGCAATGAAAAAATATCTTTTGAGATTCTCGACGCTGAACCTCATCAGTGTGAATATATATCTTTTGAAATAAAAAGTGATACGGAATTTATAAAAAATTGCTATGTTAGGCTTGTAAAAAGAATATCAAATTCTGATACAAAAACAGAAGGAGGGGAAGAAACTCTGGCATTAATTCCAATAAACGCTCCGAGGATATACGATATACCCATACCTTTAAGCTGGCCGGTAAGCTTTGAAAGTGAAGTGGAATACGCATTGGAATTAGAACTAGAAGGAGAAATCTTATTTTCAGAAGAACTTTTTATCGTTGCTCCTGTATTCATATATGATTTTATCTATACAATTGAACATTTTTATCTATTCTCGGAACGCGTTATATATTCAGATTTAAAAACAGAAAAAAGTGTATGCTGGGTTGAGTTTGAATTCGAAGGGGATTCTGACAAAGTTGATTTAATGATGGCTTTTAATTATGAAAATAATATCAAAGTTATGGTTTGCATCGCTCCCGGAGGAGTAAGTGCTGAAAACCCATGGCAAAAAGAACACTTTGAAGTTGACTATATAGACTTTTCAAACATTTATATCAAACGTAAAATGGATGAAATACTGGAAAAATATGCTGAAGGTTACGATGTTTTTCCAAATGATATTGAAAACGATGTTGAAGAAGTTTATATAATGATTGAAGAAGCTAACGAAAAAATGTTCGGAGGGGATTACGATACTGCTTTTAAACTCTTAAAGCAAGCTAAAGAAATTAAAGAGCTTCCGGATATATACTTTGAACTTGGTAAATGTAAAATAGATTCCAATTATCCCCTTGAAACGTGTATTAATGATTTTCAGACAGCAAATCAAATGGACCCGGAAGCATTTCCGTTGTTTGACAGTTTCTTATACATTATTGAAAGCTACGCTGCCAGAGGCTTGCATGAAAATGCTTATGAAATTTCCAAGCAGGCTATTGATTACAGCGAGGAAAGCGCGGATGATTATTTTCAAGTGGCAATGATTTTTAAAACATTTAATTTTACTGAAACCGCAATTGAATATTTTAATAAAGCCCTTTCAATTGATAATACCAACCCTATGTTTTTTAAAGAAATGGGGGACTGCTATTTTAATAACGGAGATTTATCCGGAGCAGAAAAATTCTTTGAACAAGCTTATGAACTTGAAGCGGGTGACCCGGAAGTAGAAGCAACGACCTTACTTGCCTCTGTAAAATTTCAAGCCGGAGATATAACTAAAGCACAGGAACTTGCATGGGAAGCTCTTCACACAGCAGGGGCTTTCATGGTTTGCGGTATGAATATAAGCAATCCTGATTTTATTAATATCTTCGATGACAAATTATGGAGTGCTTACATTAAAAAATTTCCTGAAATGCAGGATGTTAAAGACGGCAAAGAAGTCTTTTTTGGAGAAGAATTTCCCTTTTCTAACGGTTTTTTTGTCTAATTTATATAAACATTTAACGCCTTAAAACAAATTTAAATGACCTTACAACCTTTAAAACGCCTTTTATTAATCGTTTGTAATCTTTTTCGCGCATAAGCGTTCTTATTATATAAGCCTTGCCTATAACCATAGCGGGTTTCCCTCTTTTCTCAGAAGGCAAAACAACTTTCCGGTAATAAATATAATACGTTGAATATAAAGTTCCTTCTCTTCTATCATAATATGAAAGAGATAATATCCAGCCTTCATTAGCATTTGCCCGGCGTGCCATGGCTCTGGACATTTTTACATCCCTTACTTTGAAATATTGTTCTCCATGCTTGATTTCCTGCTGAGTAAACTCTGCCTCCAATAATCTTGCAACCCTTTTTGCATCAGGAGAGGTTAAACCTTTATACGTTGCTATCCGTAATTGATTAACACGGTTTTGTGTTTTTAGAACCGCTAAATCCTTGAATCTTGACAAACGGGTTTGTTTAATATCTTCAACGAGAAGCCATCCTCTAGAAGGGTATAAAAACTTAAACTTAAATCTTTTGTCGCTGGATGAATAAGCTTTAGTCATTTGATTTGGCCGGTAAAATTGTGACCCGGATAAAATTACAGCTATCAAAAGGAAAGAAAAAATAAATTTTACGTTCTTCATAACTTTTACCTTATACTTATAGTGAATACTATTTTATTTTAAACACTTTTTATTTTCAACTTTTTTATTTTCTATTAATAAAAACTGTAAAAAACAGGGGGAAAAATGAAAAATACAGGATTGGCATTATGCGGAGGAGGCATACTGGGCGCATTTCAAGCAGGTTTTATGTATAACCTTCCTGAGCAAACTGATTTTTCGTGTGTAAGCGGAGCTTCAATAGGAGCGGTAAATGCATGCTTATTATATAGCGGTAATAAAGAAACCTTAAAAAACTTTTGGTTTAATATTGGAGATGACATGCCTGATATTACTCCTAGTCTATTCAACCTAAACTCAATGTTTATTTCCGGCGCTAAAAATTTCACACGACCAAGGTCTGATTTCTGGAACCTTTTTCTTGACGGCCTACATATAACGGATTGCAGCCCTTTTATTAAATTTATCTCCAAACACGTTGATTTTAATAAGATAAACTCACTTAATTCCCCGATTATATATATCAGCGCTACGGATATTCAGAAAGGAACAGATAAACTTTTCACTAACAAAGAAATAAACATTGATAATTTAACAGCGTCTTTTTCAATACCTGAGATTTTTCCTTTTAAGTACATAGATGATAAAGCATACTGGGATGGAGCTTTTACAAGAAACCCTGCTTTACTGCCAATGCTTGATAATGATATTGACGAAATATGGATTGTTAAACTCATTAAGCAACAGGGGGCAATTCCAAAGACTAAAGATGAACTAAGGCTTAGAATGAATGAAATAACGTTTAATAATTCACTCAGGCTTGAAATCGACTTTATGCGCCGTTTAAACAATTATTGTGACAAAATACCCGGTATGGATAAACATTATAGAAAAATTACGATAAAAACAATTGAACTTGATATGGAGCTTGAGCCTTATTATCCGTTATATGCTGATAAAAAACTGATCAAACGCTTATGGGATTACGGAGCAAAAAAAGCCATGGATATTTAAAAATCAAATATCAGATTATAATCCAGGGATAAATCATCAAGCTTAACTTTGACAGGGTTAATTTCTCCAACAATACCCGCACAGGGGACTTTGGTAAAATTTTCAATATTTCCCGCATTCCTATTACCCGCCTGTGTATCCCCTTTTCCATTAAGGATAAAAGCTTTTACATTAATTTTATTATACTGCAAGGCTTTAATAGTTAAAATTGTATGGTTGATTGTTCCCAACCCCAACCTGCCGATGACTATACACGGTTCGTTTATCTGCTTAATCAAATCGATTATGCAGTAATCCCCGGTAACGGGGACGTAAACTCCCCCCGCGCCTTCAATGATAGTATATTCATAATCCTGTTTTATTTTATTTATCTGCCGCAATACTTTTTCAATATCCGGTTTTCTGCTTTCTAAAACGGCACTGTCATGAGGGGATAAAGCATAATAATACTTTTCGATTACACTTTCCTGTTCAGGGATTGCGAGTTTAGGATTAATTCTTTTTACATAAGAATAGTCTATGGATTTAAAACTTTCACCTAAACCCGTTTCAAAAGGTTTTACATACGCGCATTTGTTTTTTAACTCTGTTAACTTTTTTATTAATAAAGCGCTAATAAAAGTCTTTCCTACTTCAGTATCCGTCGCTGTTATAAAAATTGATTTAGTCATAAACCTTAATTTAATAATTGAATAACATAGCCCGTTAATCTTTTTTTAAAAAATTATTTACAACGGATAAAAACTTGTGGTTTTCTTCAACAAAAGGGAAATGTCCGCTGTTTTCAAACAACGAATACTTAGGATTTTTAAAACAGGCTGCTATTTCCTCTGATAAAAATGGCGGAGTAACAATATCGTGTTTGCCAACAATTATTAATACGGGAACGGAATTATTTAATGATTTTATCTTAAAACGGGCATCAAATTTTCTATATTCATTTGAATATACTAAATTGCTAAATACTTTTTTATTAAAAGTCGTTGTAGATAAAAATCGGGAGACAAATTTATAATTTCTAAAAGATTTTTTATGAAAATAAACTATTGTTCTGTAAATATTTATCTGCTCACGTTTATATTTATCAGGTTTCCTGCTATTTATGATCCCCCTTATTTTTGACATAATATTCTCGGGTACCATAAAATATTTATATTGTTCGGGATGTTTTCTCCCAAATCCTGAAACTAATATTAATTTCTTAATACGGGAAGGATATCTCAGATAATATTTTAACGCAATAACAACGCCGAAAGAATGAGCCAGCAATACAATTTTTTCAGCATTAATCTTTTCCCGTAGATTCTCAATATCATTGATATACCCTTTAAAAGTAGCTTTATAATTATACGGTTTAATTGATAACCCGCAGCCTGATTGGTCATAATAAACGAGTTTATTATTTTCAGATAATTTATTTAAATACGGTTTGAAATATGCGCTTGACATTCCTGGGCCACCGTGAATTGTAATCACTGGTATACCCTTACCATGAATTGAATAATAAAGGGAATTATTCTTTGTCATAACTGCCTTAGGGTTAATAAAAATTAAAAATATTGAAAAAAAATAAACTATTCTGTTCATATTATGTTAAAAGTGATATAAAATAAAAATAATCGGGTTATAATAATTATATACACATGTTAACACATTCTAAGTTTTTTTACCAGTATATAAGCGAAAAATGTTAATAATATCGGGAGTGACACAATGAAGAAAGCTTTACTTTGTTTTTTAATTTTTTCTGTTTTGGGAATTTCTCTTCACAGCAGTAAAAAAAACGAAATCGAAATTATTCAGTCAATGCAGGCAAAAAATTATCAAAAAGTAATTTCAATTTATGACAGCAATAAAGATTATTTTAAAAACAAACCCTTTTTTGAATATTTAAAGGGTAAAGCATATTTGAAGAAAAAAAACTTTCAAGCCGCAAGACAGATTTTTAGCGGCATTATTGAAAAATATCCAAAATCAGAATTGGCCATTAAAAGTAAATATAAAATTGCTTTCATTCATTATAAAACCAATCAATACAAAAAAGCATACGAAATATATAAAAATCAATTAGCATATATTTTATCCAACAAAAGACGTAAAAAATATTCTAAGTTATACCGTGATCTTGCTAAAACCATGGCATTTAATAAAGAGAAAGAAAAACGCAATTACAGCAACGCAACACTGTTTTTCAAACGTGCTTTGGAAATAAACTCCAAACAGGAAAAAAATGAGAACGCTGATCTGCAATTCATGCTAGCTAAATCGTATTTTTTATGGAAGAAATATTATAAATCAGCAAAAGAGTTTAAAAAATTAATTAAAAAATATAAAGAATCCGTAAAAATCGCTGAAGCTTATTATTACGCGGGGCTTAGTAATTATAAAGTGAGCCGGTACTGGAACGCGAGAAAATTCTTTAAAAAAATCATCGAAAAATATCCTACCAGCAAAAATATAGCTAAAACGTGTTATTATCATGCAAAAACCTATTACCGCTATAGTTATAATGCCGTATATTTTGAGCAGGCCTTGAAATATTATAAACTTGCATATTTAAAGTATCAGGATAAAAAATTCAGCCCTTTAAGTTCTTATGAGGCGGCAGCGTTATTTTATAGATATAAAAGATATTCTTTATCAACCGTGAATGCTTTCCTAAGCCACGCAAAAAGATTCCCAGAACATGAAAAAGCGCCTTACTCTCTTTATATGGCAGCATATATTTTATCATATAAAAATCACTTCGATAAGGCAGAAAGCACATTAAAAAAACTGCTTAGTAAATATCCAAACAACGAATACTGGAAACAGGCACGAAACCGTATTATATACATTGCATATAATAGAAGTTTAAAAGCTTATGCAGGAAAAAATTATAATAGTTCAATAAAATACGCTGATAGTTTCGTTAAACGTTTCCCTTTCAGCAATTATATTTACTACGTTCTATACATCAAAGGAATGTCGTTATATAAACTAAAAAAATATAAAAAATCAGTTAAACAGTTTACGGATTTGTTTTCCCGTTCTAAATATAATTCATATTCTAATTTAGGGTTATTAACAGCAGCGAGAATTTATACAGACGAACTTAAAGACTATGAAAAAGGAATAAAAACGTATAAAAAAATAACAAGTTACCGATATAAAAAAATTGCGGTTGCAATGATTAATAAACTGAAAAAAGAATATATCGGAATTAAAGTTGATTCCCAATTTTTCTCAGGGGAAACTGCTAAGATAAAATTGAAAATAAGAAATATCAAGGATTATAAAATCAATGTGTATAACATTGACCTTTTAGACTATTTTTACAAAAACCATTCCATATCAAATGTTCATAATCTTGACATACTTTTAATTAAACCTGATGAAACTCTTAAGAAAAAAATAGCTGCTTATAAAAAATACAGGCTGTATAACTTATCTATACCCATAAAATTATCATCACAGGGAGCTTATGTTATTCAGATAGTATCTAAAAGGCTTACTTCAACTGCTTTATTATTAAAAAGTGATATCGCGGTTGTTTCAAGGTTTAACCTTGAAAACGGTTTTGTATACGTTAAAAACTTAAAAACACATAACGGGGAAAACGGGGTTATGGTTTATATAAGTAACGGTGAAAAAGTCATTGCTAAAGGAAAAACAAATTCAAACGGATATTTCAAAGTCAATCTTGAAAAAATAGCTAAAAATCAGGGAATTAACTATAATAATTTACGTGTTTTTGTTAAGAAAAACGGAAATTATTCCTTTAGCGGTTTATCGCTCTCAGGACTTACAAAGTCGGCAGGCATGTCCCATAGGGCATATATATATGGAGACAAACCCGTATAC
>CALGPD010000192.1 GCA_937960625.1 uncultured Spirochaetia bacterium
GAATATATGAACACCGGTTATTATTTTAGTTGCGGCGATTACCGCATCAGTGCATTTGTTTTCGCCATAAAACGCGCATAATACGTTTTCTGCTGTCCATGACCAGATTCTGCCGTCTTTTTCTTCGATATTGTTTTTAATATATTCAAATAGGATTTCATACATTTGATGAAGTTCTTTGTCAGTAACTTTTTGCGTTAAGTCTTTTGCCCTTACAATGCTGATTTTTACAAAAGTGAAGTTATATTCAACGCCTTCGTTACAATCACCGAAATCGCTTCTGAGGCCAAATCGTTGAGTAAATTGCACTTTCTTTTTTTTATCGTTATATTCCAAACCCACTTGATCAAGAGCATGCATTAAATCATTAACATCGGATTGGGTGAACCGGACATTTTTGCCTTTATAACTATTATTGTTCATCTTTATAACGTGATTAGCAAAATCCCTGAATTTATTTATATCATAAAAAAAACGCGTTGTAACTTCCGCCGCTTCTTTGGCAAAAAAATGATAATGGTGTGGGTATCCCGCTGTTTTATGTAAATCGAATTCTCTGAATACATCCCGCGCGATGTGTTCAATGTCATTGGGTTGAAAATTCGTTGCTAATATTCTTGCTAATATTCTTACTGCTTTTATATTCATGTTTTAGTCCTATTACAGTATAATAATCGGTAGAAAGTACAGTAAACCGAAAAAACATAATTCAATATAAAAAATATATTTGATAATTTAGTAAACATTTTATCACTAATTCAAAACATTTGTAAAGTATTTTATAAAGCAATAAAAAATAAAATACTATTTTCGACGATATGATATTTTAAAAAATAATTTGATCTGATGCCGGTACTTTATTATGAGATAATATTTATAATTTATATAAAATTCGGGATTTAAAATTAAGAATTATTTAATGTATTTTGAATTTGATTTTCTAAATCCGTAATAGCCTGTGCATTACCTGTACAAAGAAGAACAAGCGTTGGGGAAGGCACAACGTCTTCAACGAATAACTGTTCAGGGCTGCCGTAACAAAGAGCTTTTAGTTTTTTGCTGACATATCCTATTTGAATACGGGCATCGGCAACGTAAAGTTTATTCATGTCGAACTTTTCTTCAAAAACAACATTGTCGGTTTTTCTTAAAACGACTTTAATTGTTTCAGGCGTGATTTGAACTTGATACGGCGCAAACATTCCTCTTCTTGCCATTAAAAAAGTGAAGTAAAATAAAGCCAACGAGAAAACAATCATTACAACAGCAAACAATATCAATCCTGATTTTCCTTTGTCAGCGAAAAAATTCATTCCAGCGAATAAAATAACAAGAGTTAAAATGGTATCAACAAGGATTAATAATATAAGAGTCATTCCTGAACTTTTATCTTTTCCGTTGATTAGAAATTCTACTGATTTATCTTTGATTTTGTAATTCATAAATTTTATCCTGTTGTTTTTTGCTATAAATTATAACACGTTGTAATCTATAATTTCAACAATTAATTATTTTAATAGCATATTCGATAAAATAGTACAATTATTAAAATTAATTTTATAATAAGTTATATCAATTTCAAGGATGTTAATGTGTAACTATCAAAGATTTAGCTTTCTTAACAGGATTTCTTTAGTTATTTCATGGTGGTTTGCAATGTTTTTCAAAATCGAGTTAAGAGTTCCAACTTTAAGCGGCTTTTGAAACGGAATAGTTTCATGGTACTCACCATTAACGTCTGTGGTTATCCTGATATGTGAACCGGACTGACGCGTTATTTTGTATCCCAAAACGCTGAGTTTTTTGATTAAATCCTGAGCATTCAAGTCTCGCGGTATTTTCATATTTGAATAATTTCATTCTTTACAAAGTGAAGGTTTATTAACGTCGGTATATCATTTTCATCGAAATGACATTTTACAGCATCAACAATCATCTCTTTCAACTCTTCTAGTGAATCACCTTGCGTTGTAATTCCAAACCCAAGGGCTTTGGCAATATACCCACCGTCTATTTCATCTTCTTCCAACTGGAATGTAATTTCTTTCACGTTAGCCCACCTCTAACAATTTATTAAAATCATACTCTCAAATACACTTTCTGTCAACCACAAAACTATTCGTTTCCATGTATCTACACATAGGGGCACCTCCATTATGCGCGTCATCTAATGCTTAGCGCCCGCTCTTTTTAACAACTTTACGATTTCAGTGAGTCTATATTTTGAAGCCAACATCAAAGCAGTGAAACCTTTGAAACGACCACGGGTTATTTTTACGTTAACGTTTGCTCCTTTTTGTATCAAAAGCTTTGCTACCGCTGTACGTCCATTTAATGAAGCCAATATCAAAGCAGTCCCGCCGTTTTTAGTTTTTGCGTTAATATTTGCTCCTTTTTGTATCAAAAGCTTTGCTGTCGCTGTATGTCTATTTAATGAAGCCAACATCAAAGCAGTCCGGCCGTATTTATCTTTTACGTTAACGTTCGCTCCTTTTTGTATTAAAAGCTTTGCTA
>CALGPD010000193.1 GCA_937960625.1 uncultured Spirochaetia bacterium
AAGCAATCCCATAAGGTTTACCAGTAACGAGACTGCTTCGTCACATACGTTCCTCGCAGAGACACCGGCTTGTGATATAAGCGGAACATGCCCGAGGGTACAGTCTCCTACGAGCGTCAACAAAGCAATCCCCGGGCATAGTCACCGGCGAAAGCAGTGAAGCAATCCCATAAGGTTTACCAGTAACGAGACTGCTTCGTCACATACGTTCCTCATAAGTGACATAAACTTTGGAAAATTGCGGTAATTTTTTTAAATCGAATTTCGCGTTAATAATTAATCTTTTATCTTCAAGCGATTCATAATTTTCATGAAAAAACGAAAAATTTTCACTTAAATAAATTCCCTTATCTTTAAGTCTATTTATTTTTAAAAATTTCGTTTCTGTATTGTTTTACGTTGATTAATATCTTTTTAAATATTCTTGAATACTTGCGGTTATTTAACAATCTTGCTTTATTTTCCTTAACCTTAAGGTAGGCAATACGGTATGTTTTTCTTAATCTTAAAACCCAATTAAGGAACTTTCTTTGTTCGCGGTCAGGTATTTTTAAAACGATTTTCCTCAACCTTACACTTTGTTTAACAATAGTGAAAAATATCTTTTTTAATCTATTTTTATATCTAACAAAGCTTTTTATACTTTTAACTTTGCCGAATACTTTGATTAGTTTCAACCATTGGATATGAATTTCATCCATTATCTTAATACAATTTTTTCTGTGAGTATTAAAATCAGTCTTTGAGTAAGCAGTAAAAGTTATGGCAAACAATAAAATGATTATTAACTTTTTCAATAAAACCCCCTAAACTATAAAAGAATTATAGCTATATTAATAAACATATTTCAAGTCTAAAAAGAAAAAAAACACATTTTACTAAACTTATTCTTTTAAACAATAAATAAATTATTATTTCTTACTACATAGTAAATCTTTTTCAAAATTGTTAAGTCTTCCATATATATGCCATACCCTGAGATTGTAATACCTTCTCCTTTTAAAAAGACTGTAAATATCACGGTTTATAGCTCTAAGCTCAGTATTGCTAATTCTAACAGGGTAATGAGGAAGGCGGATTTTTCTAAACGGAACGCCTTTAAAATCCCTGCTCCTGAATAGATACGGTGTCAATATTATAAGTTTCACTCTGGTATAACCGGTTTCAGTGCGCGTAATTCTTAACGGATAATAAAGAAAACGGGTTTTAAACCTATATTCAATAACGTCATTTGTAACCTTTTTTGTATCAAGTTCTACTATATCAAAAACAAACCACTTAAATCCGTCAGAAATGTATTCCATGACAACGCGTTTTAACGGCCCGGGTATCACAACTTTTTTATGCCCTTTGGATTTAATATAGTTCTGTACCCATGTTACAAATCCCTTTGAATTAAGCACTTTGGTTACTGCTATATCATGGGAGCCTATTTTTTTAGAAAACGTAACTTTTCCCGCGGGAATTCTTCTGCCTCCTCCCCTGCTGCGTCTTCCGTATCTGCCGTATTTATATCTGGCACGGCGGATTAAATGCCTGTTAATAATATGAATCGCGCGCCTAAAAGAACGTAAAGAACCACGTTTAACTTTAGGTTCCGAAGGTAACGGCAAAACCTGAAGCACTTTAGTTTTACCCGTTGCTCTTAAATCCGTTGTCAATGCCATAATTTCTTCCCTGCCGTTCCAGGCTAAGATAGCATTCTGGTTCGGTTCGAGTATACGCACATGAGGCCTGAATGGGATTGAGCCGCGGTCAGCTTTTATACTTGAGTTCAAATTAAAAAGGAATAATGAGATTAAAACCATAAAGCAAACGCGTATTTTTTTCATAAACCACTCCGATAAGTTAATTATTAATATTTTAGTAATCTTTTTCGCTATACCTTTTTATACTGGATTATTATACTAATGTAAAATAGTTTTTATATTATTTTAACGAAAAACTAACAGAGTTCAAATTTAAACGTTTATTTTTTGTATTTTGACATTATATGGAGTTAAAAATGAAATATATATCTAAAATTACCGCAATTATTTTATTGTTATTATTAATAGCTTTACCAAAAGCCGTTACAACTGACAGCAGAATTAAAATCCATGACATTCAAGGCAAATCCCATATCTCTAAATATAATAAGGAATTTGTCCGAAACGTATACGGTGTTGTTACCGCTCTAATTAAACGCAAAAGAAAACTCTTAGGGTTTTATATGCAGGAATATTATCCGGATAATGATGAACGCACTTCAGAAGGTATATTTGTATTCACAAGGTACGCGAAAGTAAAAGTTAAAGACTTTGTACAGGTTAGCGGCAAAGTTATAGAATATGCAAGAAAGCGCGGCCATTTAAGTTTAACGCAAATCATGGCAAAATATGTAAAAGTCATTGCAAGCAACAGAAGGCTGCCCAAACCCGTTTTAATCGGACACGGCGGGAGAAAAATACCCGTTCAAATCGATTCAGACGGTTTTAAAATTTTCAATCCGGGAAAAGACGCCATAGACTTTTATGAAAGCATGGAAGGCATGCTCGTTACTATTAAAAACCCCGTTGTAATTGCTCCGCCTAAAAGATACGGCAGGGAAATATACGTTATTTCCGATAACGGCCGCGGTGTTAGAAACCGGACAAGGGCCGGAGGCGTATACATTACACCTAATAATTACAACGCGAACCGTCTTGTAATCTCAACCGAACTTACAAGGCAATGGCTTGGCTATTTAAACACAGGCGACAGATATAACGCTGCTGTAACCGGAGTACTAACTTATGATGACGGTATGTATAAAATACTTGCGCTTAAAAAACTTCCTAGACGGATTAGAAACAGAAACAGGGGGCAGGCAAGCAGATTCAGAGCATTACACCGTTTATTAACCGTTGCAACGTTTAACGTAAAAAACTTATCAGCAGGTAACAAAAAGCAAATAAATAAAATCGCGAAAGACATTGTTTACGGTTTAAAAAGCCCGGATATAATCGCTCTTCAGGAAATACAGGATAACAACGGCACAAAAGGCGGAGCATCCAACAGGGAAACGGATGCTTCAGCAACGTTTAAAACCCTGATAGCCGCAATAAGAAAAAACCGCGGCCCTGTTTATGATTACGTTGATTTTAAACCTGATTATCCAAACTCAAGCGGAGGAGTTCCGGGAGGAAATATCCGTGTGGGATTTTTATATATACGCGGCAGAGTTGGATTTAGACGCGTTGTTAATAGTACAAGCAAAGGAACAGTTAAAGTTATAAAAATTCCCAGAGGAATTAAGTTGTCATGCAATCCCGGGCGCATTGAACCGGATAATTCCGCGTTTAATAAATGCCGGAAACCTCTGATTTGCGAGTTTATATTCAGAGGGCAGAGAATATTCATAGTGAATCTTCATCTATTGGCAAGAGGCGGAGATTCCCCTTTGTTTGGTTCATATCAGCCGCCGCTTAGAAGAAGTTCAGAAGATCGTTTTAAACAGGCAAAAATTGTTTCGCGTTTTGTTAAAAAGCTTTTATTAAAAAACAGAAACGCGAATTTAATCGTTTTAGGCGATTTTAACGATTACCCGTTTTCTAAGACCGTTAAAGAAATTAAAAAATCCGGTGTTCATAACTTAATAGATAAAATACCCGGATTTACAAAATACACCTACATTCATAAAGGTAACGCGCAGGTAATTGACCAGTATCTGGTAAGTCTTTTAATGTTAAGGCGTTTCAGGGGCATTCAAGCCGTACACTTTAACACGAATTTACCGGAAAAACGGCGAAGTAGTGACCACGATCCTGTAGTTGCGGCTTTCTTTTTTTAAAATAGCAACGTAAAATTGAACACCATGAAGCGTCAGACTAATGTGTCTGACGAAAGCAGTCTCGTTACAAACTAACCAAACGTCTCTGCGAGGAACGCAAGTGACAAAGCAGTCTCGTTAAAAAAACCTTATGGGATTGCTTCGCTGCCGCTCGCAAAGACTAGACACTACGAGATAAATGCTAAAGCAAGCTTGCGTTTGTGGCAAAACCAAACGTCTCTGCGAGGAACGCAAGTGACAAAGCAGTCTCGTTAAAAAAACCTTATGGGATTGCT
>CALGPD010000194.1 GCA_937960625.1 uncultured Spirochaetia bacterium
TTATTGAGGCTGTGGATAAACTTCCCGAAAAACTTAAAATAATTGTTAAGCTGCATTATTTTGATTTTTTCAAAGAAAACGACTTAATTGAAGTTGCTGATATTTTTAAAACTAATTATTCTGATTTAATAAATAGATTTTTTGAAATAAAAGATAAAATCGTTGTTAAAAACGAACAAATTAAAGTTTTGGAAGAAAAAGTCGGCAAAGCTTATGATAAAATACTATCTCTTTCTGAAAAGAAAAAAGCGAAAAAAGAAATACATACAACCTTCAACGAAATAACGAACAGGATTAATAAAGCTAAAAATGACCATGAAAAAAATCTTCAAAAACTGCAGAACACTTATGCATCCTTTAAAAATCAGGATATTTCATATTTACTCGATGTACCTACAAGAACTATCGCCAACTTGTTGTTCCGCGCAAAAAACAAATTAAGGGAGATTTTAATTCAAAATGAAAAAGTGGTATGCTAAAAAATAAAGGGATAAATGCCAACGGCAATAAATCCCTTTATCCACTAAGAAGGTACATTACTTAAAATATTTCATACCGCCATACCGCAGTTTTTTAGTTACAACCGGATCAAGACGGCTGGTCTTTTGTATCTGGTCAAGAGCCATAGTAACGAGTTTCTCATTACTTTCATTCTTTAAATTGCCAAACATTTTAGTAGCCACTAAAGTATCTCCTCTTTTTACTTTGTCTAAAGCTTTTGTTTGGATATCATAAGTTTTTATTTTATTAATAACCTGAGTTACTACATTATTTATCTTTTTTGTTAATATTTCATCAGGAGAAACAGTTAAGTATACCATTTCCTCATCAATTATTCTATTACCGGAAATTAAATCAACTTTTGCAATTTTAAATTTCCCTTGATTTTCCGGAGTAACAATTAATTCTAATAAAACCGATTGTTTTTCATCTGAATTTATAGTATCAAACCGTATTGTATTTTCATTATTAAAAATCGCAATATCAGGTTCGGATTTGATCATGCGCCTTATTTCGCAATTATTGAAAGTCCCAACTCGTATTTCACAGCCTTGAAGCACAGAGTTGTTAATATTCTCTATTTCCTGTTTGAAGATTGCAGGAATTTGAGCCGGGTTTTCAATATAATGAGAACGGGCGCCGCTTATATTAGCTATGTTAATCAAAAAATCTTCATTAAACTCCTGGCCCACACCTATTGTTGTGAAATAAATACCTTTATTCTTATAATTCTCAACTATCCTATTACACTCATCAGGATGGTCAACTTCCCCGTCGGTTAGGATTATTATTTTATTCATTCCTCCGGGAATGAAAGTTTTCATGGTTTCTTTAATTGATAAATCCAATCCTTGCTTTAAGTTCGTTTCATAACCCAAATCAAGGTCATCAAGGCCGTCTATTTCTTTTTTCAACTGCTGCTTATTAATATGTTCGCTGCTTTCTGAAATAATTTCAGCATGGCTTCCAAAAGCAACCACTGACAAATTATCATCCGGATTTAGATGATCGATAGCGTGTTTTATTGCAAGAATAACATTATCAAGTTTATCATCATCATACATAGAGCCGCTTTTATCAATCACCAGCCCAAGATTTACCGAATTCTTACGTATTATTGAAGTATTAATCAAAGGATTTAATTCCACATGCAGATACAATATGTTTTCCTTATTCGAGGGTTTAATCACTTCTTTATTTAATTTACTCGTTAATTTAACACTTTTCATTTTTACCTCCATGGTATTATTATTTTAACTTACGGCTTTATTTTTCTTCTTAAACACAAACTCGGTATCCTTACCGAACTTGATATGCCAACCCGGTTTTATCAAATTTTTTGAAATCTTTTTCGTTATCTTATTTGATTTGATATATGTTCCGGATTTACTTCCCAAATCAGAAAGCAGAAACCCGGATGTATCTTTGGTTAATACAGCGTGATTTCTCGATATGCTTGGAATATCCAAAATAATATCGTTGTTCGAATTCCTGCCGATTGTAAGCATATCTTTATTAAATTCATAAACCTTATTGCTGCCCTTAATTCCAACCAAAAGAAAAATTTCTTTTCTAATATTTGAAGATTTTAAATCAAGTTTACTTTTGCATGCAACACAGGTTACTTTTGACGAACTGTTAATTTTACCGCATCTTGGGCATTTTCTAATACTTGAACATCTAAGTAAATCCGATTTCACTTCCAAAATACTTTGATAACGTTTTTGTTTATCAAAATTTGTCATTTTTCTTATGATACGGTCAATATCCGCAGATAAAGTTTTATTATACTTTTTTACGCTTACTCCGCCTTTAGGGAAACCGTCTTCATATCTCGGGTCATGGTTTGTAAGCAAATGATATAAAGTGGCTCCAAACGCGTATATATCAGACCTTATATCTGTTAACCCACCGTATTGTTCAGGCGGTGCATATCCTATTGTGCCGAAATGGAAAGTATCTTTCATTTTATTTGCATCGGAAAAACGCGCTGTTCCGAAATCAACTAAAACGATGTTATTTTTGTGAAAAATGATATTAGCAGGCTTTAAATCCCTGAAAATAAGAGGTTTTGGTTTTAATGTATGCGTATAATTTAGAATATCACAAAGCATTAAAGCAATTTCCAGGGTTCTCGGTTCAGTGAAAAAATCAGGATATTTTGAAATTATCTCTTCAAGATTTTTACCTTCTATATAATCCATAATGATGTAATATTTTCCGTGTTCTTTAAAAAAATCAGTAATTTTTGGCAAACCGGGATGGTCTAAAGAACTTAAAAACACAGCCTCTTTCTTAAAAAGAATCAAAGCATCAACATCGCTTTCAGATTCCGTTATAACTTCCTTGGCTGCTTTTATTTTATCAAACACGTGAGAATCGCTAACCTTATAAACAGAACCCTGGCCCCCTTTGCCTATTATTTCCAATATTTTATATCTTGAGTTTAAATATTCAGTTTTAGAACACATCATTTTATACCACCTCGTCTTTTTTGTTAAAAACCAATAGCGCGTCACCGATTTGAATAATATTTCCATCCCGCAGAACCGCTTTATGAATTGATTTTTTATCAACATAAACAGGGTAATTTTCATCTAATTGTTCAATGATGTATTTACTGTTATTTTTTTCAATTTTAGCATGATGGTTAGCAATTGTTTTATCTCCGAATAAACCCATATTACTGCGTTCATGCCTGCCGATAACAACGGGTTTATCTGTTAAACCGAGTTTACCCGTACTTGCTTTTCCTTTAAGAATTTTAATTTCACTAATTTTTCTCTTTGCAACGAAGTTTATAGAATAAAGCAAAAGCAATAATAATAAAGCAATTACAAGCGCTAAGAATGTAAGGATATTAACGGGGTATTCAACACCTAATATTGACCCTGCATAATAATCCCTCTCATTGCTTTTTACCTTATCTACCGTAACATAAGCTTGACGGATATCAAACCCTCCGATATCGGTTTTATAACTAATCATATACTCTGAAAGAACATTTAAACGGATCTCGTTATAAATATTCTTTAAGTCCTCAGCTTTAGTATATGCAAAGTATTTTCCTCCGCTTTTATATGATATAATTCTCATCTCGTTAGTGTTACATTCAAAACCAATCGAATATACCGGAATTCCGGTTTTATTCGCTGTTTTAATTGTGTTTTCCAATGTTGTACCCGGAATCTTATCAAAACCGGATAAATCATTATACCCGTCTTTTCTCAAATCATTTAAACCGTCGCTTAAGAGAATGATTACTTTTCTTCCGTTTTTATTTTTTAAACTTTTTAACGCGGTATCTGCCGCATAATACATTGGAGTAGGAGCATTTGCCGAAGGAGAAGGAATTGATAAAACTGACTTAATTAAAACGTTTTTATTTTTAGTAAAACTTTTAGTTTGCTTAACAGTTTTACCGAAAGTGATAATTTTAACACTGTCATGCTCTCCCACGCTTTGAATAAAGCTTACTATTGCATCTCTGGCAGATTTTATCTTTCTTCCTGCCATTGAACCGCTAACATCGAGTAAAAGAACAAAGTTTATCCCCTTTCCTAGGTCATCAGGTTTTTTAAAACCTGTAATTTTCCGCTGTTTCCATTCAACTTTATCTTTATTTTGAACTTTCTCATAAACTTTAAAATTTTCTTTATTCAGGTTTCTTTTATTATCAACATTAACGAATATGCTGATTTCATTTTTCAAAGCAAAACCTGAATTATCAACCTGGCTTATTCTTGGAACAGCCAATATTGTATTTACCTGAATTATCAAAACGGCTAATAATATCTTCTTAATTATTTTTAATTTCATCTTAATACCTCTTTCTAAGTTACTTTGCTAAAAAAACCATACGGGCATCGCCAAGGGTTATAATATCCCCGCTATGTAAATTGTGTTTTTTTACTTTTTTACCGTTAATTATTAATCCTGACGGAGCTTCGGCATCTTCAATTATAAATGAATTCTCGTTCTTCTTGATCTCAGCATGTCTGTTTGCAACCATTTTGAAACCGAATAAACCAACGTCAGATTTTTCGCTTCTGCCGATTTTTATTCTGTCATAAGACAATGTAAATTCTTTGCCTTTGAGCTTTCCGTTCAACTGACGCAAAATGCCCTTTGAAAAAACTTTCTCAGTTAAAGTTAAAAACAGGCCTAAAAATAATCCCAGAACAGCTAATCCGGCTAACCGCGCAAGATTTCTAGATAAATCGTTTTGTTTTATCAATTCAAATGCAATGCCGCCGAAAAAACCGCCGAGAAAACCGCCGATAACTCCCTGTATTGCTTTTCCCTTTGACCTTAACGAAAAACCTCCGGCTAGGCCGATAAAAACTCCCAATATTCCCCAGCCAAAAGCTTTTACGAGAATAAGCATAATGTTTGAATTATTTCCATTAGCGAAAAACGCGTTTCCACCGGCTAATATTAATATCCAGCCGAGTACAGCGCCTGTTACTCCGCCAACCAGACCGAATATCAAACCCGATAGTACACCTGATTTAATTTTTCCCGGTGATTTGGTGATAATTCCATCTGTACTTCCGATAAAAACGCCGAAAACCAAACCGATAATTGCACCGAATATTGAATTCGCTGCTATAATCGAAGGCATTGAATTTTGTTTATGCAATAATATTTCTATCAACGGCCATACAGCTATACCCGCTAGCATTCCGATTAAAGCTGAAAGTAATAATTTTATCTTTATACTCATTTTTATCTCCTTAGTTTTAAATTCCTATTCATTTATTGCAACAGAACTTTTTTTAGGCTGAAATCTTAAATTAAGATTTACAACCACCTGCTCAAGCCCTGCATGTATTTTTCTATATTTTTTCGTTGTATATTTAGAATGCTTAAAACGGAAATAGTAATTTCTGCCGTTAAGCATATTATCAAGAAATGTTTTATTTCTTATAAACTCATGCCATTTAAACCACCGTCCAGCCCATAATATTTCAATTTCAGTTCCGGTTATTCCATCTCCTGAATCTGCATCAATAAACGTAAAATTAAACCATACTTTACGCCTTGGATTGTTTTTAAAATAGTTGTTAATAACCAATGGTTTTGGATTTTGTTTTATATTTTTTAATTCAAATTGTGTCCAATGCACCTGATTGTTTACTTGTATTTGCAGATAATATAAACCCTTTTCTACAAGCAAAGTTTTGCTTTTAAAAACTAAATATTTATCCGGTGCCGCAAGAACTTTCTCGCCTTCTGCGTTGTTACGGTAATTCTTTTTAATAATTTCAATGTATTTAACGAAATTCTTTTGCTCACCTTTCTCATCTGTTTTATAGAGCTTTGCGCGGATAATAAAATTATTATATGCTTTAAGATGGTTTTGTATAAAAACTTTACGCCTTTCCAATGCTTTTGCAAAATGAACGGGATAAACTTTTTTACTGGGCAATCTTCTAAAAGAAGGCATGGGGTAATTATATTTTATAACTAATTTCCCGTATTTATTTGAATTCATTGCCAGATATATTTTATTTTTAAAAACAAAAAATCCCGTTGTAAGCGCTATTATTAATATTGCGCTGATTAAAACGGCTTTTCTTTTTGCGGAGCGTTTCAACGATGCAAAAAAAGACGGATAAACCGGACGCGCTTTGCTTATATCTGAAGTAAAACTTCCGCTGTCAACATAAGAACTTAAATTTTCACTCACCTGTTTCTGCGACAACCTTTTATAATATCTCTTTAACTTTTTCATTGGCACTGAAATACTTTTATATCTTTTTGCCGGCGAAGGATTTAAACTCTTCTTTATTACTTTTTTTATTGCAGGGGGAATTTCAGGATTTAATTTTTTAGGGTCATTAAGTTTTCCGCTTAATCTCGATGAAATGGCTTCAGGTGAAAAAATATTCCCAAATGGAGTTTTACCTGTCAGCATTTCATACAAAATAACTCCCATTGAAAAAATGTCTGTTTTATAATCAGCGTGTTTCAAATCATTCAATTGTTCGGGAGACATATATGCAGGAGTTCCGATTACGATACCCGTTTCCGTTAAATTTCTCGTTTTATCCGGCGAGGATGCAATCCCGAAATCTATTATTTTCACAGCGCCTGATTTGGAAATCATAATATTTGACGGTTTTAAATCTCTATGTACTATTTCTTTCTCATGAGCGTATTCAAGGCCTTTGCCTGACTATTATACACAT
>CALGPD010000195.1 GCA_937960625.1 uncultured Spirochaetia bacterium
ATGCTGCCATAGTTGTTAGCAAAGACGCGATTATACCTGAACTGACCTGATTTAACCCTCTGACTGTTGCTTCTTCTTTGCTTTTTCCCATTCCTCTGTGGCGGTAAATATTTTCAAGAATAACTATTGCTCCGTCAACAACCATTCCGATTACAATTATCAGTCCGAATTGGATAAGGTTGTTTAATGTATATCCTAATATTAAAACCGCGCCAATGGTAACGAGTAAACACATGGGGATGGCAAGGGAGGCAATGAGTCCGTTTTTTACACCCATTCCAACGGATAAAACGAGGAAAATAATAATTATTCCTTGAATTATACTTGAAAACAAAGAGTTAGTACTGCTTTTTATATCATCAGATTCATCTCCGGTTATTGTGTATTTTAGCTTGTTGGTGATTAAATACCGTTTATTTAAAACCTTCATTTCCCCGCGGATTGATTTTGAAAGTTTAATCATATTAAAACCGCTTTTTTTTCTGATTTGAAGAGACACACAACTTTTACCGTTAAACCGGCTTATGGTTTCAATATCCTTGTTCGTTTCATGAACTTTGGCAATGTCTTTTAAATATACGGGTATTTTTTTAGAAGTACCGTCTGTAGTTTGTCTATATTTTACAATACTGTTTTGCAATTCTTTGATGTTTTTTAAACGGCCTATAATTCTAAGTGGGTATTTACTTTTCTTTAAATCAATATTTCCTCCGGGTAAATTCAGATTCGTTGTCTTTAGAAAATTTATTAAATAATCAATGGATATTTTATAAGCTTCAAGTTTTAACGGGTTGATTTCAACAGCAATTTCTCTTTCATATCCTCCGAAAACGTCTACGCTTGATACACCGTTCACACCTTCAAGCGGAGTTTGTATATCTTCTGCAATATCCCTGAGCTTTAAGTAGTCTTTCATGTCACCGTAAAGTGTTATTGTCATAACCGCTCTGTCTGACACGTCAACAGCAGAGATGATTGGAGTTTCAATTCCGGAAGGTAAATCCGGAATAGCTTCATTAACCGCGGTTTGTACATCGTCTTTAGCCCTGTCTGATTTAACAGAATCATTAAACTCAACTACAATCGTTGCTTTGGAATAAACCGCGTTTGAAGTAATTTTTTTTACGTTGCTAATTTTCCTGATTTTTTCTTCAACTTTTTTAATTACTTCGTTTTCAAGCTCTTTTGGAGACGCTCCAATATAAGGAATACTTACGATTACTTTAGGAATAACAACATCGGGAAACTTTTCTAACGGGATTATTTTTAAACCCATAATTCCAACTATTGTTATAAATATTGTTAATAAAATTACTATTAACGGCTTTTTTATAATTTTATGCGTTGTTTTCATTTTTATTGCTCCTTATTAATTTATGAATACTTTGCTTTGTCTGGTTATTGAAGAGATGGATTGTTTTTTAATGAGTTTAACCGGATAGTTGTTATAAACGTTGTATTGCCCTGATTTAATAATCTCTTCTCCGACCTTAATACCGTGTTTAATTACAATGTAGCCGGAATAATTTTTTCCGATTTTTACAATCTGCTTAACTGCTACTTTTCTGTTTTTATCATATTTGTAAACGTAGTTTACGTTATCATCAAACAGAACGCATTCTTGCGGAACCAATACTTTTCCATCTGTAATGCCCGTGATAATATTAACTTTCGCGAACATTCCACTTTTAACACTTCCGTTTGCGTTTTTCACATGTATTTCAACATCAAGGGTTTTTGTATCACTATCCAGAGTATGCGATATTTTGGTAACGGTTCCGGTCAACGTGGTTTTGTTTGTATCTTCAAGTTCAACAATAGCTTTTTGTCCTATTTTTACTTCATTGATCTTTCTATTTGGAAGATTAATATTCACTTTATAAAAATCTGTTTTTACAACTTTCGCCAGAATGTTTTTCGTTGCTATTACCTGAGAACCTATATCTACGCTTATGTCATAAACAATGCCGTTTATAGGGCTTCTTACAACGTGGTCAAGCATGGCCACGGTTGTGTTTGTCTGATCTATTGAAAATAACGGCTGGCCTTTAAAAACCTTTTGTCCCTCAACAACGAATTGTCTTTTAATTAAACCCGTTTTAAATGGATAAACATTAACCTGCTCAATTCCTTTTAAATCGCCTACCGCGAAAAGTCTTTTCTGCACCCTGATTTTGGTGATGGTAAGCACTTCTATAGGTAATCTAATATCTTTGGTGTTTTTACCGCTTTTACTTTTACACGATACCAATGGCAAAAGGATTATCATTATTAGAATTGTGATTTTATATTTCATGTTTTAACCTCAACTTAAAACGTATTTGCTAAAATAATTATTAACTTTGTATATTGTAGTTGATATTGCTTTATGTGTGTACCGCCTAAAAGTATAGTCAGGGGAAAAAGTTATAGTACTTTAGTATTGGTTTTAAAAAAAAGTATGCATACTTTAGTATGTATGTTACTTATAGGCATATGTAAATGGTTTAAGAGCAGTTTGTTGCGGAAAATGTATAGTATCTGTATGAGATAGTGGTAGAGTCACCAGTGGGTGATAGTATTCGTTTTATTTATAACGAGATTGCTTCGTCACTTCGTTCCCCGCAATGACACTTAGGGCGTTGTATTCGCGGTACATAGCAATGGGCGCAGTCACCAGTGGGTGACAGCCAAGCAGTCCATGCGCATGGGTTTTATTAGTAATTTTATAATTGATTTTAATATATTCTTTATTGTATTTTTAATAAAAATAAAGTATAATATAATTAGAAATATTCAAGCATTATTAATTTTATAACGTTTTTAAATAAGCTGTTTAACTCTAAAGGAGGTTAAAAATGAATAAAATCTTTAAGAAAAAAGTTTTTATGATTCTACTTATTTTTATTACGGTTTGTACATTCATAGGGTGTGAAAATTTATTCAACGCGTTTTCAGAACAAAATTATATTAAAATAGAAGCAGAGCAAATATTCGTTGTAGTTGAAAATATCGGAAATACTTTTTCTTCTTCAGACGGCAAAAACTGGTCACCAGGTACAGGAGCAGGCGTAACTTTACGGGGCGTAACTTACGGAGCGGACAAGTTCGTTGCAGTTGGAGAGGTCGGAGTTACTTTTTATTCAACAGACGGCAAAACCTGGACGCGAGGTGATGATGCAGGAATCAACCCTTTATATGCTGTTACGTGTAAAAGGTATAATCCTGAATAT
>CALGPD010000196.1 GCA_937960625.1 uncultured Spirochaetia bacterium
GTCATATACAGCTATTCCGTTTATCCAGGTTAAAATAAAAGTTTTTAACCCTGAATTATATATATACGAAATGGATTTATCCTGATGAAAAACATTCATAACGTATTGCCATTTTATTTTATATTTAAGTCTCTTCGCTTTTATTATTTCCTTTTTAGCTAACCCCGAAACATTATCTAAAGCGGTAAGAATTGTTTTATAAGCCTTAATCCTCATATTGAGTTTTAAATACGTATGAGCAAGCCATATTTTTATTCTTTTAAACATAACCGGATGGCGCGCGTTTTTTATCGAGGTTTGAAAATATTGTTTTGCTGTCGAAAAACGGTTTTCATTAAACGCGGCAATCCCACGGTAATAGAAAAACAAATCTTTTAATATTACGCTGGAATTTTTATCCAAGTATATTTTTATTTCCCGTTCCGCGAATAAATATTGCTCAATGTTAATATAACACTTTGCAACGAATATAGCTGAACGTTCGTTATATACGCTGTTTTTGTATAAATAAACAATGTCAATAAACCTTTTCAAAGCATTAGAAAATTTCTGCCGTTTGAATAAAAGTATACCCGTAAAATAAAGTATTTTATCTTTTGCTGCCCCGGGATATTTTTTCATTATTTCTTTCTTGGCTTTATAATACTCGTTGAATTCATTTATTATATTCTGGCTAATATCCTTAGCATGTGTTATATTTTGGAAAATTAAAATAAATAAAATTATAGTGATTTTGTTTTTCATGTGAAAAAAAATACAGCATTTAACAATGTAAGTCAATGGAGACGCAATGAAAGAATTTGATAAACTCGTTGAAATTATGAAAAAATTAAGAGCGCCGGACGGATGCGCATGGGATAAAAAACAGACTATCGAATCAATTAAACCTTATGTTCTTGAAGAAGCTTATGAAGTTATAGAAGCCATAAATAATTCAAGCAACGAAGAAATTTGCGAGGAACTCGGTGATTTATTAACACAAATAGTTTTTATTTCACAAATTGCAGACGAGAAAGGCGACTTTAACATCGCGGATGTCTGCAACGGAATTTCCGAGAAACTGATAAGAAGGCACCCCCATGTTTTCGGGGATATTAAAACAAATGACACAAAAGTTATCCTAAAAAACTGGGAAAAGATTAAAACCATTGAGAAAGGCGAAAAACGTAAAAGCGTTCTGGACGATATTCCTAAATCTCTGCCCTCCGTGATTAGAGCTTTTAAAGTTCAGAAACGAATGTCTAGAGTAGGTTTTGACTGGGATCATCATGACGGCGCTGTTGATAAAATATATGAAGAACTTGAAGAACTAAGGCAGGGCGTAGAAAATAAAAATCAAGCTGAAATTGAACAGGAATTCGGCGACCTTGTTTTTTCTATAATCAACGCCGCGCGTTTCTTCCACGTTGATATTGAAAGCGCGTTATTATCTACAACCGCGAAAGTAGAAAACCGTTTCAGGTTTCTTGAAAAACGTATTAAGGAACAGGGAAAAGAGCTTGAAAAAATGACGCTTGATGAAATGGATGAATACTGGGATATGGCTAAAAAAACTTTAAAATAAAATGAAAAAATATGACGTTATACTAATAACCCCTGATGCTTATGTTGACCATCCCGCGTTTGCCCATGCCCTATTAAAGCACAATTTAATTAAAGCGGGTTATTCCGTTGCTGTTATTGACCGGCCTAAATGGCAGGAAAAAGAGTATTTTAAGTTCGGAACTCCGAACCTTTTCTGGGCAGTTTCAGGTGGAAATGTTGATTCCGTTGTTCTAAACTATACGGCCTCAGGCAAAAAGCGTAAAACCGACGCATATCAGGAAAACGGCAATGCGTATTTCCCCGGTATGCCCAAAGGGGAAAAATCCCGTATACGCCCTGATAGATGCATCAACGTATACGTTAACGGTATTAAAAGTAAAGACAAAACAACGCCTATTGTAATCGGGGGCATTGAAGCGAGTTTAAGGCGGTTTGCGCATTATGATTTTTTATCTAAAAAAGTCAGAGCAAGCGTTCTGGTTCAAAGCGGAGCGGATATGCTGATTTACGGCATGGGAGAAAAAACCATAATCCAAACCGCGAAGAGTTTAAAAGACGGCCAGGATATTAAAAGTTTGAATATAAACGGAACGTGCAGGTTGCTGTCAAAAGATGAAAATTTTATAGGCATAGAGCTTCCGTCATTTGATGAAGTAAGGGAAAATAAAACAGCATTCGTTGAAATGACAGAAATTATCTATAAAAATCAAAACCCTTATATAGCCAAACCCTTAATGCAAGTTCATTCAGGGCGCAGGCTAGTTCAATTCCCTCCTGCTATGCCGTTAACAACAAAAGAGATAGACGATATTTATAATCACAATTTTGATTTCGGGAAAAACAAAACAAACATTCCCGCGCTGCGCATGATACAAAATTCTATTACATCCCATAGAGGGTGCTTCGGCGGGTGCTCCTTCTGCGCCTTAACCGTGCATCAGGGCAAAAATATAGTTTCCCGGTCCGAAACCAGCATATTAGATGAAATTAAAAAAAAGGCAGCAATGCCTAAATTTAACCGCGTGATTAGTGACATAGGCGGGCCGTCTGCTGAAATGTATAAATACGTTTGTGAAAATAAAACCTGTGAACGGATTTCATGCCTGTACCCTGATGTATGCAAAAATATCTCTTCGCGGGACAACGGATTAGCAAAACTTTATAAAAAAGCATTGGGTTTAAAAAATAAAAACGGAAAAAAATTTCTAAAACACGTTTTCGTTGGTTCTGGCCTGCGGTATGACCTTTTGTCTTTATACCCGGAAGTTTTTGAATTCGTTGTTTGTAACAACGTATCGGGTTATCTGAAAGTCGCGCCCGAGCATTCGGCGGCCCAAGTTTTAAAACTTATGAATAAACCGGACATTAAAGTTTTTGAAAAGTTCTTAAATAAGTTTAAAACGCTGTCGAAAAAAGCCGGAAAAAAACAATTCGTTATACCGTATCTAATAATCGGACATCCCGGAGAAACCAGAGAACATATCTACAACCTAAAGGATTTTCTAAAAAAACATAACCTTAAAGCCGAGCAAGTGCAGATTTTCACCCCCACTCCAATGACACTGTCAACGGGTATGTATTACACGGGCATTGTACCTTTCACACGGGAAAAAGTTGAAACGTGTAAAGACATTAAAGAACTTGAATACAGAAAAAAAACCGTTTTGGG
>CALGPD010000197.1 GCA_937960625.1 uncultured Spirochaetia bacterium
GATATTTTTATTGCTTATGATATAAAACCATTTAGCCATATATGATGTCGTTATTCAGGATGTTTGCTGCTGTAAAAAGAGTTTAGATAATTATGGAGGATTTTATGAACTGCATTAATTTTATTAAGGAAAGATTAAATTCAAAATGGAAGGATTCTTACAGTTATGAGTTTACTTTAACATCAAGCAAGAAGATTTCCCCGATTGAATTACAGAGTATTGAAGACAAATTTAATATTTCCTTTCCAAATGATTATATCCAATTCGTTTCTGAGGTTGGGCTTTGCAGATTAGATGCCCGGTGGCAGGGAGAAGGCGGGCCGAATACTTTTTTTAGCATGCTTACTCCTGAGCAAATTATTGAGATTTTAAATGCATATAAAATATGGACTGATGAGCATACTTATTTTGATGAAAGTGACGAAGATGAACTGGAAATAAAAAAGGTACAGCAATCTTTACGTAATAATTTGATTCCTTTTCAATATTACGGAGATGAAACAGCATGGGATTTTTATTGTTTTGTTAAACATAAAATATATAAATCAAACTTTCAGATAATTGTAGCTTATCACGATGATGATGAACTCGATTTATGGTTTGAAGGGGAAAATTCTGAAAAAATATGGGGATTTGGCCAACATATATTTAATTGGATTGAAACATGTAAAGTAAGATGAATTATTAAAATTTCATTGACTTAAAACTAAAAATAGTTAAAATTATTCTTAATTTATTATGTCCGTTATATGAGGTGATTGAAATGAAATATTATGATTTTATTGAATCAAATTTTCCGGAAGCAATGACATGCCCTGAGCTTCAGGATTATCCGCTTTGGTTTGATGAACATGAAACCATAATCGAAGAAGTGTCAACATTTTCTGTTATTGATGATTTTATGAGTGACATGGAAATGAGCGATTTCGTTGTAGAGTTTTCTGACTGCTTTCCTGATTATCGCGTTTTTGCAGCTTGCGATGCTGAAATTGCTATGGATGAAGACCCTGATTTCGTTTTTGATAGTTATGCTGAATTCTTTTTATGCGTTGATACTTCAAAGCCTGAATGCCCTGTTTTAATTTGGACGGGAGAGAGCCAATTTGAAGATTTTTTTCCTTCGTTTGAAGAATTTTATGATTCTCTTATTGATTGGCCTGTTGATTAAACAAAATTTATTATGAACTTTTAAATTACCTCGGTTTGCCGGTGAAAGCGGGGCTATCAAGAATCGAGGAATTGTAATAAGTTAACCGTTTTTCACCGCTTCCGTCTATATTCATTAAAAAAATGTCATTTTCAGTGGAGTATGGTAACGGATCCAAATCTCTAATAAAAACGATTTTATTACCATCAGAGGAAAAACCAGGCGTTTTATCTTCCAGACTGTTATTCGTAATCTGCTTTTGCCCGCTTCCGTCCGCATTCATTATGAATATCTCATAATCGCCGTCTCGGTCACTGCAGAATATTATCTTGCTTCCGTCAGGAGAAAGACTAGGGTCCTTATCATTATAATTTCTATCGAAATTTGTTAGTTGTTTTACATTGCTTCCATCTGCATTCATTATAAATATGCCTTTTACACTAGGCGCAGCAGGAACATCCAAATATCTTTCAAAAACAATCTTGGTTCCATCAGGGGAAAAGCTAGGGTAATCATCAGATACTGTGTTATTAGTTAGGCGTTCTACATTAGTTCCATCTGTATTCATCATATAGATTTCATCGCCATATCCGTCAGGATTTCTTTCGAAAATAATTTTTCTACCATCAGGAGAAAATGTGGGATAATTCTCATGCTGTGTGCTAAAATTAGTAAGGCGTTTTATACTGCTTCCGTCTGCGTTCATGATAAATATATTATATTTATTAATTCCGCTTACATATTTTTTAAAAACTATCTTGCTGCCGTCAGGTGAAGGGCTTGGTACTCCCTCCAAATCAAATGTCAGCTGCTTTTCACCGCTTCCGTCTATATTAATTGAATAAATATTATAAGAATAACTAAAAAAGATTTTTCCGGAAGAGTTTATGTCCGGTGTTATACACGTTGCTGCACTAATAAACGAGAAAATGAATAAAAGTAATGCGACACGGATAAAAATTTTACCAAAACACTTTTTTTTAAACATAACCTGCCCCTAATTACAAAGTAAAAAATTTCATAATTTATTTAGTATTACTCTCTAATTCCTGTAAATATTTCAGTTTATTTAAAAAATATATTAATTAAACAAAGTATAGAAATAATCACATACAATTAAAGTCCTTATGTTTAAAGTAGATGCTATAAAGAATCAGATAAATGACTTCTTTATTGATTACACTGGCTGTCGGGCGGAGAATTTGATTTTGGTTTTGATTAATTTTCAAAAGCACTTCTAATAATTATTTTTTCTATTTTCCGTTGTAAAATCATATGGTTTTAAAATAAAAAATGTTTATTATTAAAAACGCTTATGATGATACCGTAAAAAAAATTGTTATTTTAAGTAAAATTAATATCGCCTTTTTTTAGGTAAAAGGAGTGTAAGTATGGAAATGCAGTGTGAATTATTGGAAAAATGTGGTTTTTTCAAAAAGTATATTGATACTAAAAACCTGGCATGCAGAGGGTTTATAAAAAAATATTGCAAAGGGCCAAGCATGAACCAATGTGAAAGAAAGAAATACCGGGAGAAAAACGGTAAGCCTCCAATAGATGATATGATGCCTGATGGTAACACGATAACTGTTTAAGTTTATTAAAAAACATGCCATGGCAAAGCATTGCTTAATGAAACTGTGCTTTGTCAGTTTTTTTTAAAGTCCAATTTTATTATTAATTCTTTTATTCTATCCTGGTTTTGTAAAATATATAATTTAAAGAAAATATTTTGATTATTCTTTTATAATCTCTCTATATTTAATAAAGAAAAAAAGAGGGATATAAAATATGGGAAATGAAAATAACTCAATACACGAATTCGATTTGGAATTAATATGCGAATATTTTTCTAATGTTGAAAGGCAAGGCCCGGGCAGCCCTGAAGTAACAATAAAAGCGTTAAGTTTTGTTGATAATTTAACCCGTGAATCTAAAATCGCGGATATCGGCTGCGGCACGGGCGGGCAGACAATCACACTCGCAAAAAATACATTGGGGAAGATTACCGGAATTGATTTATTCCCAAAATTTATAGACATATTTACTAAAAAAGTGAATGAATTAAATCTTCAGAATAGAGTCGAAGGTGTGGTTTGTTCTATGGACAAGCTTGGATTTCAGAACGACGAATTAGACTTAATCTGGTGTGAAGGCGCAATTTATAACATTGGTTTTAAACGCGGGTTAGAGTACTGGCGCGGTTTTTTAAAAACCGGAGGTTATATCTCCGTTTCAGAAGCAACGTGGTTTACTAATGACCGTCCGGCTGAAATCAATGATTTTTGGAATGCTGCATATCCGGAAATTGATACTATTCCAAACAAAATTGCGCAAATGCAGGATGCCGGGTATGTCCCGGTTGCCGCTTTTATAGTTCCTAGCGAATGTTGGACTAGTCATTTTTTTAAGCCTCAAGTACCAATACAGGAAGAATTTTTAAAAAAATATTCGGGAAATAAAAAAGCAGAAGAGTTAATTATGTATATGCGGTATGAAGCTGAATTATATGAGAAATATAAAGATTTCTATGGATACGCTTTTTATATTGGAAAGAAGATTTAAAAAGTCTTTGAATATAAGAAAACTTTGAAATATTATAGAAAAATATTTAAGAGGCATAAATGAATAAGAGCACAAGAATATTTTCTGTTATTTTTGACATATTCACCGGATTAGCAGGCTTAGCCCATGAAATCGCTGAAATCATGCAGAGAAATAAACCCGTTATTGATATTGGAAACAGGATAGGCGCATTTACAATAATACCTAATTACTTAATTACCGGAATTATAATATGGATTATATTTATTCCTCCCGTCACAATTCATAAAATCGGCATGAAACATTATGTATGCTGGTTTTCATTGTTTTTAGGCTTAATTTTTATACTTGCCGCAATAATATCCGGATTTGCCCATGATATAGAAATAAATGATAATAAACAGTTTTAATTGCAGTAATTGAAATTTTTAAAATTCGTGTTTTATCTGTTTTAAAAAATTTAACTTTTTTTACTTTTTTTGAAACAAAATTTTGG
>CALGPD010000198.1 GCA_937960625.1 uncultured Spirochaetia bacterium
AAATCAGGCAATCCCATACCGGAACAAAAACTTAACATGCCTTCAGCAAATATTAATTCAATAATTGAACTTTCAAACAAAATTAATGAGCTTCTGCTTTTCGTTGATTTTAATATTTACAAAAAGGTCAGGCATTGGCAGGGCGAATATCTTGAAGGAGAACACCGTCCTGTAAGCATAATGTTTGTTAATTTTTATTTCTCGGTTGATGTTCAACAGGTTTTTAAAAACAATCCGGATGTCATAAAAAAAGTATACGATGATTATCTAAGCTCTGTGTTTGATATTGTTTCAAAACAAGGCGGATATGTTAATAAAATCGACATGTATAACAAAGGGGATAAAATTATAATTTTATTCGGCGCTCCGAATGCTCACGCGGATGATGATGAACGCGTTGTTAATTCAGGATTTGAAATTATCAATCTAAAACAAAGATTTACTGATATTACCCATAACGGTATAACGTTTAGTGTTAAACAAAAAATAGGAATTAATTCCGGGTTTATATTTGCCGGAAATATCGGTTCAAAAACGAGAAAAGAGTTCACGGTAATGGGCGATGCTGTTAACCTTGCGGCGAGGATCATGAGTTCGGCAGAACCTAACGAACTGCTTATATCAGATGTTATTTATAAAAAAACCGAACACGTTTGCGTTTTAGGAAACACATACAGCAGAAAATATAAAGGTAAAACCGGAGAAACGGTTGTTCATCAACTCGTTGACATTAAAAAGGAAGAAGCCAAGGGCAGCAATATTTTTGTCGGACGTATTAAAGAAAGCGAAAAGATTAAAGAAATATATAACAACGGACAATGCCAAAGAATAGTGCAGATAACCGGGCCTGAAGGTATAGGTAAATCGTATTTTATTAACAGGTTTTTGGAAACCAATATCCAAATAAACCAAAAAATATTCGTTATACGCTGCATGCCAGCGGAAACTGCCGGAGTGTATAACGTATTCAAACAAATTTTAAGCACAATATTCAATATAAATATCAAAGGAACGCGGGGGCTTAAACAAACTTTGCAGGATTATATTTTTGAAGCCAAACTTGAGCATCTTGCATTTGCTATGCCTTTAATCGGCGCTTTGTTTAGTGATGAGTTTAATAACGAGCCTGTGTTTAAACTCGATGACCCTGAAGAAAAACGGGATTTATTTTTAAACGCGGTTAAATCTATCTTTGAATATGAATCTCTTGAAAAAGAATTAATACTCGTTTTTGAAGACGCGGAACTTTTGAGTGATAATACTGTTCAGGCAATCGATATGGTTTTAAGCAATAAAATAAACAACGTATTTACATTTATTTTGAGCCGTAAAGAACATACTTTGCGTACTGATTATTATAATCTTGTTTTAAATCCTTTTTCAGAAACGGAAATTACTAATTTCGCGGATGAATTCCCCGGAGTTGAGGGTCTTGATGAAAAACTTTTAAAGAATATTTATTCCCGCAGCAAAGGTATTCCTTATTTTATTTTTGAAATCATTAAAAGCATTTCAAAGCATGGAAAAAACTTTGAACTTCCGGAATCAATTTATAAAGGCGTTTTATCAAGGATAGATACTTTAACCGAAGAACAGAAAACCGTTTTTAAATACTGTTCTGTTCTAGGAGTTGAGCTTGATTATGAAATTGTCTCAAATCTCGTTACCAATGTCTCAAACTTAGATAAAATAATCAACGTTTTAATATCAGAAGACTTTTTAACTCCAGCCGGAGATGACAAATACATTTTCAAAAACGCTCTTGTTCAGGAAGTTGCGTATAATTCTTTGGCTGATAATACTAAAACACGCCTTCACGTTATGGCCGGTGATTATATTCAAAACTCGGATAATGCTGATATTGATATAGAGAAAACCGCTGACCATTATTATAAAGGGAGGGATTTTAACAAAGCAAAAACATACCTCGTTAAATCAGCGGACAGGTCAGCAAAACTTTCTGATTATCAAAACGCGGTATTAAAATATAACAAAGTTAAAAACCTTTTTGATACAAAAGTTTTAGAACCGGATACTGAAATTCAAACATCTTTAAACATCAAACTTGGCGAAATTTTCCTTGTAACAGGTAACCCAAAACCTGCTCTTGATAATTTTAACATTGCGGCAGATTTCGCGAAACAAAACTCTGATGATAAAAAACACGCTGAGTGCCTTTTAAACATTGGAATTGCCAATCAGTACATCTACGAATATGAAAACGCGGTTGCCAATTTTAGAAATTCATATTCAATATCACAAAAACTAAACGATAAACAATCAATGGGGGTCTGCCTTCAGAATATTGCTGTAATTTTATCTGAACTCGGACAAATTGAATCAGCGGAAAGGGAATACAACAGCGCACTAACATTATTTGAGAACTCAGATAACGAACAGGGAATTGCGGATATATATAACAACCTTGGAAATATTTACAGGAAAATGCTTGAAATTGACAAAGCCAAAGATTATTACTCCAAAGCTTACACAATTTATAAAAAAGTAAATAATGAAATGGGAATGGCATATATACATAACAACCTTGGGGTAATTTATAATAACATCGGGGATTTTGAAAAGAGCATTCTTGAATATGAAAAGAGTTATGAAATTGAAGAACGCATAGGCAACGTGTTTGGCGCGGGCATTACCGGTGTTAACATCGGCAACGCGTATATAAACCTCCGTGAATACGATAACGCGTTGCAGTATTTCCAAAAAAGCCTTAAAGTATTCGCAGTCAGGGATAATAAAAACGAACTTGCAAACGTATACTTCAATATCGCGAATATATATTTATATAAGGAAGAGTATCAAAAATCCGCTTCATTATTAAAAAAAGCTTATAATTTTTATCAGGGAACGGAAAACAACGAAGGTTTATTTAAAACGCATTACAATATCGGCATTGCTTATTTTAAAGACAATCATATAGAAATTGCGCTGAAGAATTTTGAAGAATCATTTAAGTATTTACAGGAACTCGACAATATTACAATTTCAAACAACTGCAGCAGCGTAGCGGGATATTTTTCCAAAATGAATAAACCCGAACGCGCCAAAGATATTTTAAAAACCGGAGAAAATATATTATCCAAACTTAAAAACGATAGTATTAAAATTCAAATCTATCTTTCAATCTCAAGAGTTGATGAAGTTCTAAAACAATACGATGAAGCTATTTCCTATTTGGAAAAAACATTAGAGATTTCTAAAACCAACGAAGATGAAAAATCTGAAAACTATACACGAATGCGTTTAGCCCTGCTTTTAAAAGAAAAAGGGGAAATCAAAAAAGCACGTGAAATTTTAAAACAAGTTGAAGAATTCTTTGATCACGCTACTGACAACATCGGTAAGCTGATTTCATACAATAAAATGGGAGTTATTAATTTCTTACAAAATGATTTTAAGCAGTCTATTCAATATTTTAATAAATGCATTAACGAAATCAAAGACCTTGATTATAACTCTATTTTATCAGCGCTAAACAAAAAAGCCGGCGCTGTTAACGTAAGTTCAAAAGATTTTGACTCAGCCATTACAAATATTAAAAACGCTCTTAGTTATGAAAAAGAAAATCAAGAGGTTGAGTTGTCACTAACTTACGAAATGTTAAGCAGAGTGTTATATGAAAAAGGCGATATGAAACAATCCCTAGACATGCTGTATAAAAGTTTTGACTTTGCTGAATACCGTAAACAAGAAGAACGCGTTATTCTTACCTTCAAACTTGCCATGCTGTTAGTTGATAATAAGAAATATCACGAAGCTGTTGATTATCTTAACCAATGTTCAGCAACGGGTATTGAAAACATAGCTAAGAAATCTTTATCCCAGCTGTCCTTGATTTACGATGATATTAGCGATATAAATGCTCTTGAAGGAATAATCGTCAGGCTTAAAAAATACGAATGGGATGACAATATCAAATCTATTTTAGATAAATGTTATGAAAAAATACAAACGGTAAATTAATATGGAAGAAACCAGAGCACAAATACAACGGTTTATTGTTGAACTAATTAATAATAATTATGAAATCTCTACCAAAGACAAGCTCTTTATGAAAGTAACTTATGATTCACGCGTTAAACACCCGGATATTTGTAAAATAAAAGACTACTATTTTAAGACAACGTATCTATCGAGAATCCTTAGCCTGCAAATGGAAAAGGCCGGCTTTAGGGTGCCAATGATTACAATAAAAGAACGCGCCAAACAACACGATATTGTGGTTTATTATAAACGCATGTTTGACAAAACAACGAATAAACTCGCTAATTTTTTCTTCATCATAGACACCCTAACCTTTGTTACTTTCGGGTTTAAAAAATATCACGGCAAGCATTTCACAGGCCAGTTAACAGAAGATGAAACTTTTACCACATACGCGCTAAAAAAACAAAACGGTAAATACGTTGAGGTCGATGAAAATTTTAACACCGAGCATATCCATCTAATGATGTTATTAAAAAGCGGAAAAAAAGCTGATTTAATCGAAGAAATGAGCGCGTATGCTTTTGACGAAATCACAGAACAGGACGTTTACTTTACTTTTATCGCTTTGGAAAACATTCGTATCTGTTCAGAAATTAATCTTATACTGGATAAAAACGGAGAAACAGAGTACAGCATTCCGGTTAAGATTATCAGCGTTAGCAAAGTAAGTTTCGACGATGTATACGAATACAAAGCTAAATACGTTTTTAATAACAACGAAAAGAAAAACCTCGCGTCAATACTAACTTATATTGAGAGTATCAGGTAGTAAAGATAAGTTTAACAATTAATAGTATGCTTTTATATTCACCATTTTTATACCTTTTTCCACTCAAAGTAAAATCCTATATTTTTTGTAACCAAAACGTAATATTTTTAAATATAACTGGACTTATTTTTTGTTATCTTATATAATGGGTATTAAAGCAAACTCATTAATTTAAAATACTTAAGTAATAAATAACGGAAAATTTATATGATAAAACGAGTTATCCTTGTTTTAATACTGGCTTTGCACCTCGTTATACTTAACAAATGCGAAAATCTTTTCACCGGCCTCGCGCAAAGTGATATTACTGAAATAAATGAAAAACACATGATAGTTGCAGTGGGAGAAACCAATCAGATTTATTATTCCAAAGACGGAGTAAACTGGGCACTGGCAAATTTTAGCGGAAGTTTTACTTTACAAGCTGTTTGCTATGGAGACGGTAAATTCGTTGCTGTTGGAAATTCCGGACAATCGTATTATTCAACTGACGGTATTAACTGGACCGGGCCGCAAATCTTAAACGCACGAACATATTATTC
>CALGPD010000199.1 GCA_937960625.1 uncultured Spirochaetia bacterium
TTGCCGGTATTATCTTAGGATTAATAAGTTATATGGCTATAAAAAAATAATTATTCTATAAATATGAATAAAAAACCCCTGCTTTTAACAGGGGTTTTTCTTATTTTAAAATTGAAACTATAAATCCCAAACCACTTCCCAAATCGACGAGTTCATTTTGTTCTTTTTCGGACCGAATACCTTTCTTTCCTGTTTTATCAGGTTTTCTTTGTGTGTTTTTTGATATCTCCATTTTATTCCTCAGTATTTTGTTTATTAATTATCTAATAAGTATTATAAAAAAAAACACGACACTTTGTCAAGCAAACACATACATAAATTTTTTAATTTTAAGTATTTTGAGACGCCATGACTTAATTCATTATATAGTAAATATTTAGACCAAAAACATTAATATAATGGAAATTTTATAGTTAATTCCTTAACTTTTTGTCTAATTTGCTTTAATTTATCTGAATTTTGAACATTTTCAAGTGTCTCACAAACAAATTCCGCAACAATTTCCATTTCACTCTGCTTCATTCCTCTTGTGGTTAAAGTCGGCGTTCCTATACGGATCCCGCTTGTTATGAACGGGCTGCGGGTTTCATTCGGAACTGTATTTTTATTTATTGTTATTCCCGCTTTATCAAGAGCGATTTCAGCATCTTTACCTGTTATATCTTTGGAAGTTAAATCCACTAAAAATAAATGACTGTCTGTTCCGCCTGAAACGATATCAAAACCTTTTGATTTTATGCTTTCACAAAGAGTTTTTGCATTTTTTATAATTTGCTCTACATATGTTTTAAAATCTTCACTTAACGCTTCTTTAAAAGCAACGGCTTTAGCAGCGATTATATGTTCAAGAGGTCCGCCTTGAATACCGGGAAAAATGGTTTTATTTATTTCTTTAATATACTTTTCTTTACAAAGTATCATTCCGCCTCTAGGGCCGCGCAATGTTTTATGCGTTGTCGTGGTTACAAAATCACTATACGGTACAGGTGACGGATAAACACCTCCTGCAACTAATCCTGCAAAATGGGCCATATCAACCATTAAATAAGCGCCAACTTTATCTGCAATTTGCCTAAAACGCTCAAAATCAATTATTCTTGAGTAAGCGCTCGCTCCCGCTACAATCATTTTCGGTTTGAAATCATGAGCAATTTTTTCGATTTTATCATAATCAAGTAAACCGGTTTGTTTATCTACACCGTAAAATTCCACATTAAATAATTTTCCGCTAAAATTTACAGACGCGCCGTGAGTTAAATGCCCGCCGTGAGATAAATCCATGCCAAGGATTTTATCTCCCGGCTCTAACACAGAAAGATATACTCCCATATTAGCCTGAGAACCTGAATGAGGCTGAACATTTGCATGGTCGCATTTAAATAATTCTTTTGCCCTGTCAATTGCAATCTGCTCTATATCATCAACGAATTCACAACCGCCATAATACCTTTTTAAAGGATATCCTTCAGCATATTTATTCGTTAACACAGAACCCGCTGCTTCCAAAACAGCTTTAGACACAGCGTTTTCGCTTGCAATTAACTCAAGGTTCTCATTCTGCCTGTTTTGCTCTTTTATAATTAAGTCATATATTTGTTTATCGTGTTTTTTTATGTTTTCCAATTTTAGCCTCTTTCGATTTTATATCAGTAAGGATTTTATGCACTAATATTAATAATAAAAATCATCATATCAAAACAAAAAAGGTTGTGCCAATATTTTTCTAAGAAAAGAAATTATAAGAATTTAAAAAAGCTCTGTTCCATTTTTTATTTAATAATTAATGGATAGACTTTTGGAAGATATTCAAACTTTTGTAATTCTTGAAAAAAGAAAGAGAGCTATCTAAAAGAATTAAGCTTGGGCAAAAATGCAGAAAAAAAATAACTTGACCAAAAAATTTTACCGGGTAAGATAATCAAATGTTTATTTAACTTTATAAGTTATTTAATGGGAAAATAGTAACAAATAATTAACCTGGGAGATTTTAGTGGATAAACGAAAATTAAAAATAATAACTGTATTTATATTGTTGATATTATTTAACTTAAAATTTTTCACCTTATCAAAAAATCAAAAAAGGAATATCGTGTTTGCATATAATAACATCAATAACAATAGTAAAATTAAGATGTCAAACGGCAAATGGAAACTTAAATATAAAAAACAAAAAGGAATATATGAATGGCTTAAACTTAAAGTTGTGGACATTGCAAACGGATATATTGAAACTAAATACAGTTCTATTTATACTCACACTAAAGATATGTATACGTTATTCCGGGATATAAAAAAAAGATATTTATTAGTTCATTCAACCGTGTCCAACGAAGGCTATCATTATAATTTTCATAAACCTACAATTAATTTTTATATGTATGGTAATGGCAGATTAAAACAAGTATATCATATAGAGTTTCCGAGTTTATCCGGAGACGATTTTTTATACTCGGAAAAAATTCAACAGGCCAAAAGTAAAACCAATAATTATGCGGTATATTATAAATTACCCCGTTATGGTACGGATATTAAAGCATATTTAATGATTCCATATTGCATGGTACCGAACTCAATGAAACAATATGAATATGCTAAAAAAAATTATGTTAAATACCGTTCAATAATTATTGGTTTTAACAGTAGATTTATGAAATTTTACGTTAAAAGAAAAGTAATGTGAAAGCCGGATCCCCTATATTATAAGCGCTAATTTTAACTTGAAAATTGATATTAATATTTAGTATATTTAAAAATCTTGACAAATGCCAAATTCAATAATAC
>CALGPD010000200.1 GCA_937960625.1 uncultured Spirochaetia bacterium
ATATTACTATTTCCAGACCTCCCATCAAACAATACTCCCAATGCACAATTGATCAAAGTGTTGTTATAAAAATGAGTTTCTGAATATCTATTATAATAACCTAAACATAGAGAGCTTGAGTCTCCATTCCAGTTATAAACTAAATTATTATACATATATACTTTTGCATCGCCTGATCCGTTATCAGTATAATCAACCCCTATACCAATAGCAATTGAAGCAACCAGCGCTGTACTTGCATTAAGGTCAATACCGAAAAATCCCATAATAGCAAAGTTTATCATAATAGTTATGCCCAAAGGAATTAAAGAAATAATTCCTCCGATAAAAGTACGATAAGCAATAAATATTATTATAAAAACTGCAAATAAACTAAAAAAGATACTGTTTATTTGTCCGTCCACAACGATTTTATTCACCGTAAGTTTCACTACACCTATACCAGAATAAATAAATTCATAATCTCCATTACGGGTAATATAATTTCCATCTTTATATTTACCGCCTGGGAATTTTTCTTCTATAAGTTTTTTATACTTATTCATTATTGTATTCATGGCTTCACTTGAAGAATTTTTAACTTGTACTACAGTTCTGCCTGTCCGGTAATCTTTTGTTATATAATCAGAAAGGTCCTCAGAATAAAATGAAGTAATATATTGCACTGCCAGATCAACAGTGTCAGGAATAACCTGCCATTTTGGATCTCCGTAATTCATTGTTTGATTGAATTTTTTCAGCATGTCATTTATGGAAATTATTTTTCCCATATATTTTCCCAAGGGATATTTTTCCTTTCCGGAATTATCAACACCTGTTGACATAAACTTTTGTATTTCTTCCATTTTATTTAGAAACTCAGGCCTTAATAATCCTTTGCTATAAGCGAGATAACGTTTTTTTGCTTTTTCCATTTTTGCTTTAATTACAAATAATGGTTTGCGTTTTTTTTCTGATTGTTTTTTCTTATTAACTATTATCTCTTCTTCTTCATCATCCGCATCCGAATTTCCATTTTTTCTGGTTTTTTTTGCTTTTTCATTTTGAAATTTTTCTTGGGCAGTATTTTCGTCAGTGCCGTATTTTAATTTTTGATATTGTTTTTGAAGCTTATCATATTCATTTTTAACTTTTTTAATATAATCTTGTTTAACTTTGTAAACAATCATGAATGTATTGGTGCCGCCGAAGTTTTTATTAAGGAAATCATCGCTTTTTCTTAAAGCTGTACTTTTTTTAAAGAATTTTACGTTGTCCATATCAACTACAATTTTTAGTGAACCTAGAATTGATACTATCAATAAAAGGGCTAATATGCTTATATATATCCAACGTTGTTTATATGTTGACCGCCCGATTGCTTCGAGTATTTTATGGGTCCTTCCTTCATGGGTCGCTTTCCGCCCTTGTTTTTTTTCAATAAACTTTCTGGGGATTTTACCTATTCTTAACAATGCCGGAATAAAAGTCATTGATATTATTAAGGCGAAAAACACCCCAAGTCCGGCAAATATTCCAAATTCTCTAATTGGAACGATTTTATTAAAAATATTTGAAGCAAAACCTACTATTGTTGTCAGCCCCGCTAACAACACAGCCAAACCGACTTTTTTTAATGTGCTTTTTATTGCTGTTTCTTTATCAATACCTTTATCCACAGCGAGGTAAAAATCATTTATTATATGAATTCCATAAGCAGAACCCACAGCAACGAGAAGGGTTGGAATAATCGTTGCCATTACACTTAAAGGTATATTCGTTAGAGCCATAAAGCCAATTGTCCAGATTACCGAAAGAATAACTGTTATTAATGGTAAAACAACTCCCCTTATATGCCTAAATGAAAGATAGAGGAAAATAATAACCAAAATAATAATAAATGGAAAAAGAGTTCCTAAGTCCTGTCCCATTTGTATTCCCATTAGGAAATTAACAACTGGTTCTCCGGCAATGTTTATTTTGACTTTTTTAACTTTTGAAACTTCTTCTTTCAATATTTTTTCTAAATAAATATATAACCGGTTAATTTCTTTGCTCATTATATTCGGAACAGTTCTAACGAGAATTAGAGTGCTTTTTTCATCATGAGAAATTAAAGCGCCTTTATAAAAGTCCCAACTTCTAATTCTATGTTTTAATAAAGAAACATCGGTTTTTGTTATCTTAATATCAGGCTTTATTTTAATTAAATCCGCCGCCCGAGTTTGATAATTCAAGCTCCGTTGGTCTTTTCTAAAAGTTTTAATAAGTTTCTTTATTTTCAATTTTTTACTTTTTTTATAGACTATATTCGCGTTTTCTGTATCAAGGCCAACTATATTTGAAAGAAAATCTTTAGAAAGTATTATTTTTTTTAATTTTTTGGATGTTTGAATGTTTTTTTCTATCAAGTAAGTTAGCAAAAGGTCAATTTGTTCTTTTTTAGCACCTTTGAATAATTTATAATATTTAGATTTATTTGCAAATTCTCCCTGCGCATAATCCGTATCGGTTAATGACATTATATCATCAACCCATTTGCTTTTATAGTGATTGTGCTTATCAACGGTAAGAGCAAAAGTATTATATATTTTTTTAATTTCCTTCGGATTCGATTTAAAATACGCAACGATTGCTTTAATATCTTTAGCTGACGTTGCAATGCTTTCCTGTTCTTCGTCATCCGCGTCTGCTGCTTTTTGCTTAGGCTTTTGTTTAATCTTTTTAGGGGAATCTTCATCGTCAGGGTCAGCATTGTTATTATTTGTAGTTTGTTTACCTGAACCTGCATCATCTGTATCATCAGGGTCAGCATTTTCTTTATTCCCTGAATTGCTCATATTTACACCGAGTTTTTTTGAAAGTGCTGTTTCATTTGTCAAATTCTGTTTAAGGCTTTTAGAATTGAATTTTTCCTGTCCCATTTCAGTTAAAAGAAAGTTAAATATTATTTCCCGGTATTTTTTATCAATTTTCGTTGATTGTTTTAATAAGTCTTTTAAAATTAAATTGTTAACTTTATTCACGCGTTCTGTAATTCTATTAACTAGATTAACCATTTTTACGTTAAATATATTTTTATTTTCCTTGTCGGTTAGGGATATTGCTATACCGGATCCGGCTCCAAAAAGGTATTCGAATTTTTCAAATTTAATACGTTCTGTATTGTTGTCGGGTAAAAACCTCGTTACATCATTATCAGCTTTAGCTTTTAGCATAAAAACAAATAGAATGGCTGTTATTATAATCGTTGTAATTACAATAAACCATGGATGTTTTATAATTGCCATTTCTTCCCGTATCCAGAAATTCTTTTTATCATTATTTTTCATCATTGTCCTCTTCGAATTTAAATTTTAGCCCGTTTGTTGTGAATTCTAGAAATGTTTCTCTATCTGTTTTTGTTATTCCGTCTTGTTCTATCATTGTTTTAATAAAAAAACCCTGAATTGCTCCAAAATAAATATGTGCTATAGTATTAATATCACCTTCAAAATTTATTAATCCCGAGTCACGTTTTATCTTTAACTCATTTGCAATAGTTTGTAATACCTTGCTTTTTAATTTCTTTAATTCTACAGGAGGATTTTCAGTAAAAAGCAAACTGGACATTTGTACAAACAGAATTAATATCAATTTATTATCCTGTTCAAAGTAGTTCATCATAAATTCATTATGCTTAAAGAATTTTTCCCTTTCACTTATGCTTTCTTTTCTAATATTTTCCATTCCTGAATTAAATTCTTCCCATTTTAATTCAAATAGAGAAAGCATTACATCGTCTTTGTTTTTAAAATAGTTATATATTGTGCCTACAGCCATTTCTGCTTCATCCGCGATATCCTGCATGGTTGCAACGTGATAACCTTTAGAAGCAAATACTTCAATAGCCGCGTCGAATATTTGTTTTCTTTTGTTTTGTTTTTTATTATTATTCATAGCTTCCTTAAAATGAATGAACGTTCATTCATATTTTATTAATTTATTCTCATTGCGTCAATACTTTTTCACTTTTTTTATTAAATTTTAAAAGAAAATTGTAATAGTGATATAATTTAAAATGAAATGATTACGTTTTATTGTTTCGGCTGATTAGTTGTTTTCTCTGACAAAATAATTTATGTTAAGTTTTTTGAAATACGTAGGCCGGGAAAGTTCTTTTCTATTATAAAAGATTATTTTAATTTTATTATTATTTACAAAATCAAAGATTCCCTCATATACGACTTCTCTCGGATATGTTTGATACAAAGTAACTTTATAAGGTTTTGAAGAAATATCAATTGTATATTTGCCCTGTGATTCAAATATTACGGGAGAAATTTTAACCTTGAACTCGAAGGTTTTGTTTTTACGCAACTCCAAACTTGAAGGTAAACCATAGTTTAAAGCTACCCATGATTCTCCGAATTTAATTGCCTTCCATTTTCCATATATAGCTTTAAGAGGGTTATTTAAAAAGGATTTATTAACATCTATATTATCTGAGTTTTTTTTCGCTGATTTACTTGAGCAAGATGTGAATATAATAAGAAGAATAATTAATTTTATTATTATCAGTTTTTTCATAATTCATTATAAATATAATAATTATGTTTTTGAGATAGAATAAAAAAGAATGAAAACATATAAAAAATGTTTTCATTCTTTAATACTTATAAATACTATCGCCTCATTATTAGAATTACTTTTTCTCAACAGTTGAGCGGTAAATTAAAAATTGTGCTGCCCAATACGTCAAAATACTTAAGTAGCTTGTGTTAAACTTGGGTTGTATAAATTGTTCAATACCGATAATTGTATCACTAACAACGAAGAAAACTGCTCCATAAAAAGCATATCTAAAAGCAATTGATATTTTATATCCGGCTGCTGACCTCCATAGCATGGTTGCAATAACAACGATGTAAATCAAAACAGGAATTGTTAACTTTCCGGTATAAGATGAAAGTAAAACGAAAACAACAGTTCCATAAAGGTATGAAAGAACAGCCCAAACATACGCCGGGAGTTTACATTTTTTCACGAATGCCAGAATATAAAAGATTTGTGAAATAAAAAAACACCCTAATCCGGGTAAAAACATTTTTATGGATTGAGACAAGAAAATATCTCCGGCAAGTGAAAATATAAATCCTGAAAAAATTAATTTATTATATACATTTTTTAACCTGATCATTAAAAGCAATATAATTAAGGGAAATGTTTTTAAGATTGAAGCGGCTAATTTATAGTGTAAAGAAAAAAATACTAAAAAACATATAACGGATAGAATAAAAAGCGTAAGCAGTATTTTTCGTTTCATTGTGTTACTTTTGATTTTTCGTTTTGGGTTTTACTAATAGCTGAACTATTTGATGTATTATCTCCTTGTTCCTGCTTCGTGTTCTGTTTCTTTTTTTTCGCGTTGGAATTATTGTTTTTATTACTAGATCGTTTGTTTCCGGTTTTGGCTGTGGATTTAGTTTTGGAATTTGAATTTTTCTTTTGCGTTGTTTTTACTTCAGCGTTGCTTTTTACGTTTTTTTTAGCCGGTTTTTTAGTTTTTTCAGATAATTGTTCTTGTGTTAAAGACTGGGGTAGTGGTTTGTCTGACATTTCCTTATGCCATTCAACGACTTTGTTCCATTTTTGCTTTGAGTTTTTCATTACGATAAAACTCAAATGCCCGCCGTCTAACGTGACTGTTTCATGAATATTTGAGGAAACTTTTTTATGTAAAGCGGTCGTGGCTTCATAAGGCGCGACCCAGTCATCATTTCCCGTAATAACCATAAGATTTGAGGTTATATTATTCAGCTTAACGGCTTTACCGTTAATTTGCATTTCGTTTTTTGCAAGCTTATATTCCTGAAATATATCTTTAACGTATTTCATAAAAGCCTGGCCCGCAATATTAATATTATCACTTGCCCATTTAATAACAGCATCGCGTTCATTAATATCACCGTAATAGTTTTTTTCCATTTTATCTCTGATAAGGCCGAATATTCTCTGCATAAACCGCGCCGGAACATTGCCGAAAGCCCTGACCATTTTTTCAAGATTAAGCCTTTCTTTATCCGCCCAGATATTTATAAATTGTGAATTTCTCGGGTCAATAGGTGAGGCAAGTACAATTAGATTTTGAATATATTCATCGTGTAGGGCGTTATAAATCGTTGCAAGGTGTCCGCCCATACAATACCCGAAAAGTGTTAATTTATCCGCTTTGCTGATTTCAAGGGTTTTTTTAACAGCTTTATGAATATACCAGTCAATGAAATAATCAAGAGTTAAAAATCTGTCTTCGTCTGTCGGTTCGCCCCAATCAATAATATAAACATCAATTCCGTTATTAATAAGGTGTTCAACAAAACTCGTTCCCGGAACAAGGTCTAAAATATAATTCCTGTTAATTAACGCATATATAATGAGAAACGGAATGGGGTGTAGATTTTTTTTTACTGGTTTATATCTATAAAAGCTGAGTTTATTATCAGTATATATTAATTCCTTTGGTGTTGTTCCGACTTCAACTTCCGCATGTTCAGGTCTATCATCTAAAAAAGGAATCTCAAACATATTGGCTTCCTAAATTTTATATATATATTAAAATCTTAAACTAAATAAAATTATTTGTCAAGCGAACCATATGCAAGATTATTTAAATTTGAATTTAAAACACTTTATGAGAAACTATATATTTTTATAGCCGTTTCCAACGAGGAATACTTCACGGCTTTGTTTTTTCGTTGCGTCTACCCTTAGCGCTTTAAAAAAGTTAAAATGTTTTCTTGCTTGTTTAATAAATTCAGGAGATTCTTCGCCGTCAAACATTTTGCAAACAAAGTATCCGTTTGGTTTTAGTAACACTTTGGCAATTTCAAATGCTTTTTCAACCAATTCCATTGAACCGTAATGGTCTAAGTCTTTGTTGCCCGTTGTCTTTGGCGCCATATCGGATAAAACCCCGTTAAAGTTTCCATAATCAACGAGTATTTTTTCCGGATTTAATTCCAGAACATTTGCAATTTCTATTTTAGCATTTTCAGGTAAACTGATATTTGTTTCTTTTATATCTATTCCTAGAACAAATCCGTTTGAATTAAGAAGGCCGTGAATATATTGCAGCCATGACCCCGGGGAGCAGCCTAAATCAACAACCTTATGCTTTTTTTTAATAAGGCTATATTTACGTTGAATTTCCTGTAATTTGTATACACTGCGTGCGGCAAAATTTTCTTTCTTTGCTTTTTTACTATAATAGTCATCGTGTTTACGCATTTTTTATGCGCCCGGGTTTGAATTTTCGTGAAATATATATTGCTACACTATGCGCGTAGAATAAACAATTGACTAAAATAACCGCTGCTATAAAAAGTATTAAACCAATAATGAAATTAGTGCGTGCTTTGCCTAACACAAAGGGGACGAAATATACGCTAAATGCTATCCAGAATAAGATTTTAAACCATGCCGGGAATAACGCAGCAATCGTGCCGGATATACTCTTTTCTTTTATATATACTGCGATTATGCGTTTAACATATAAATATAAAACAACGAGAATAATTAATAAGAGCACAATATTGGCGAATATTTTTCCGTTAGTTTTTGCAAAATATACGAAAGGCAGGGTTATTAATAACCCGAACGAAAATGATAAAATAAAAAACATTATCTGCATGGCAAAAGTGCTGAGAAAATCTTTGATTTTAGTAATAATATTTTTAAAGGATTTATCTTCTTCTTTTATTAAAAGAGCTATAAAAATTAGAATGATTATATAAAAACCAATTAATCCCAAAATTGAAAGCGCAAAGTATTTTAGAAATACTTTCCAAATTGCTGTTTCGGCTTGTTTAGATAAATCTCTGTCTGTTTTTTTCATGTATCAAATATATAAAAAAATATTTTTACTGTGTAGCATCTAAAAAATAAAAGCCCTCTACTTTATTGTAAAGGGCTTTAAAATTAACTATATCAGATTAAAACTTACTTGAATGCACCGATAGGTAATTTTTCTTTTCCGTAAACTTCGTTTACAACTTCCGCCATAGCTAGGTAAAACGCGCTTGCTCCGCAGATAATACCTTCAAAACCTGCAATTCGGCCTAAAAGTTTTCCGATTTTTACTGCGCCTGCTGCTATTAGATAGTGATTAATTGTTAACAGCGCGAACAGCACTAATAATGTACCGAAAATAATTACATGAACCCTTGTCATCTTAAATGTACATACGAACATATACGCTGTAAATAATCCCCATATCATTAAGTATGTGCCAACAGTTCCAGGGCTTGCTTTAATCGGTGAATAGATTAAAAGATAAACAAGCGCAATCCAGAATGTACCATACAT
>CALGPD010000201.1 GCA_937960625.1 uncultured Spirochaetia bacterium
TCAGGATAGAAAGCTAAAAGAGATTGCAAAATATCCGGTATTGCTGGATTTGTTGCTTGAACTGGATATTAAAAAGGTTAAGAATAAAACTTATGTATTTGATAAATATATTGAAAACTGGCTTGAAAATGACAACTGGATGGTTCACCTTACTTCAGAAGGCAAAAGCATGATGGCTCAGGAATTGGCATGGCTGCTATGGGATTCTAATGCCCACAGCATTTATTATGCTAGTTTGCCGGAAGGTTTATCTCATTATGTTAAAAAAGAGTTTAAACAAAAACGGGACAACGACTATCTGTTGATTGATATTCAGGAAACTCCTTTTATGATAAATAACGGAGGGATGTGTTCTTTTATACATGAGTCATTCAGGGATTATTTTGTGGCAAAACACATTGCCCGTTTAATGGAGCAGGGAGATAAAACGTTCTTAAACCGTGGCTATATATCAGGCAGTATAATTGAGTTTTTATGTGAACAGGTGGGAGTGGAAAAAGTTGTAGATTTCTTCAGTGATATACTTACAAACACAAAAAACAGAAAGCAAAGAGCGCGTAGTATTGTGGCTTTATACATGCTTAAAAACTTCGTTTTAAATAACCGTGATTTTTTTAATAGCGAAGAGTTAGAAATTGTTGAAACCACTATTAACTTCCGTGAATATTCTTTAATGGGAGTAGATTTATCTTATGCTAACATTACCGGCATAGATTTTAATGGAGCCTCATTGCCGTATTCGATTTTTCAACATTCAGGATTATTTAATTCTAATTTTGAAAACGCTGATTTATCTAAAACAGTATTAGAAAAAGCTGATATGAGAAAGTGTAATCTAAAAAATACAAACCTAATTGGCTCGGATATTAGTTTTGCCTATTTTAATGATGCTGATTTAACAGGAGCTATTTGCGTAGAATCTAAAATGATAGAAGTTACTTTAAACAACGCGGATTGTACCGGAGCCAAATTTCTTCAATCAAATCTACACGCAGCTCTTGGAATTAACGTAAAAATGAAACGTGTTAATTTTAATAAAGCGGATTTACAAAATGCTGATTTTAGCAAATCGGTATTTGATAACGCTGTTTTTACTGAAACTAACTTAAACCATATTATACTTCAAGGTTCTTCTCTCAAAAAAGTTACAATGAACGGTTGTTTTATCTGGGGCGCAGAAATAATGTATTGCAATTTTGACGGCGCAAGCTTTTTAAACTTGAATATGGGTAATGTTCGTATGGCGTACTCTTCTGTTAAAAACGCTGTGCTTTCAGGTATCGATTTTTCATACGCTGATTTACGTGAAATTAATTTTTCCGGTTCGGAATTTAAAAACGTTAATTTTGAAAACGCAGACATCAGAGAAGCAGTTTTTACTAATTGTAAGTTTGATAAATTTTCAGAAAATTCATTAAATCAAGCTTTTGATTCTAATCCAGAGCTTATTAAGCCCGAGCCTAAGAATAAACCTGTACAAACAACGAAAAAAGTAAGTGTTAAGGAAGCAAAAAAAATTAAACCTGAAATAAAAAAAGACATCAAGCCTGAACAAAAGACAACTCCCAAAACGGATGAAAATAAAAATTATTATTAATAAAAATAATTTACTTTAAGTAAAAATATGGAATATAATTTTGAAATATAAAATAATAATTGGATATTTTTTTTTGTTATAAATTTAATATATAATTTTTCATATAATTTATGAATATTTTTTATAATTGATTACTTTATAAGGGTTATTTTATGTCGAACAATAATCAAAGCGCTATTATAACAGAAAAATTGAATAAAGATCACTATGATACGGAAATATCCAATGAGAGCAACGTAAATGTTAATCTTGAACAGCTCGTTACTTTTAAAGTTGATCAGGAGATATATGGATTGGAAATTTTAAAAATTCAGGAAATAGTAAGGCTGCCTGTGATAACGAGATTGCCCAAGACTTCGTCTTTTATTAAAGGTGTTATAAATTTAAGAGGTAATATAGTCCCCGTAATTGATTTAAGGGATAAGTTTGGATTACCCCAAAAAAAATATACTAAAATGACACGTGCCATTGTTGTCGAAATTAAAGCTAAAAATATTGCTTTAATAGTTGATGAAGTATCTCAAGTGCTTAGAATAAACATGAGTGAGATTTCCGAGGCCCCTTCTTTAGTTTCAAATATTGCAAAGGAATTTATAAAAGGAGTTGCAAGGCACGGAGAAAAACTTATAATATTATTAAAAATGGATAAGATATTATCAAGTGATGATGTTGTTGAAATTGAAAAAATTAATGAAAATATATAGGTGAATAGATGCAAAATATCAAACCCTTTACTCAAGAAGAATTTAAAAAATTTTGTGATTTCATTTATGAAACCGCGGGAATTAATCTTACTGAAAAAAAGTATTCCTTAGTTAATAACCGTTTGCGAAAAAGAGTTAGAAACTTTGATTTCGGTTCGTACAACGAGTATTTTCAATGGGTACTAAATACTAATGAAGGCCGGGATGAACTTGAAAACCTTATCAATCAGATTACAACGAATGTATCAAGTTTTTTCAGGGAACCTAAGCAATTGAAAATTTTTTACGATACAATTCTTCCTGATATCACAAAAAATACCAGAAAAATAAAGATTTGGAGCGCGGGTTGTTCAACCGGTGAGGAGCCTTATACAATAGCTATGATTTTGCTAAAGTTCGGGCTTTTGGACTTTGAAATAATTGCTACGGATTTATCTACTAAAGTATTAAAAAAGGCCCAGGCAGGAGTATACGGGGAAGAAAACGTAAAAAGCATTGACCCGGGAACATTGGAGAAATTTTTTGATTATAACGAAAGAACCGAAGAATATTTAGTTAAAAGTACTGTTAAGAAAAATGTTAATTTCTCCCAGTTAAATTTGATAAATGATAAATACTTTTCAGGTCTTGATATGATTTTTTGTAGAAATGTTATTATATATTTTGACCGTCCCACAAAAGACAAAGTAATGAGAGGGTTTCACGGCGCATTGAAAGAAAACGGCATTTTATATTTAGGCCATTCAGAATCTCTTTTTAATAATCCGTTGTTTAAATTTTATAAGCCGTCTATTTATATGAGAGTGTAGGTTTATGTCAGAAATAAAGGTTCTTATAGTTGATGATTCCTTATTGACCCGGAAAGTATTATCGGGTATTATAAAAAAAACCCCTGAGCTTGTATTGGCAGGAACAGCTAATGACGGAAAATACGCTCTTGCTAAAATTCCGTTTTTAAAACCGGATATAATTACCTTAGATGTAAATATGCCTAAACTCGATGGTATTGCTACTCTTCAAGAAATCATGAGAAGATTTCCAATGCCCGTTATTATGGTTAGCGCGGTTACAAAACAGGCTGCAACAGAGACTATTACCGCACTTGAAGCAGGCGCTGTTGATTTTATTACCAAACCTGAATCCGATAAAGATATCGAGAAGATAGAAAACCTGCTTGTTGAAAAAATTAAAGCAGCAACAAAATTTAAAATCAACGCTGTTAAGCCAAGAGAAAAAGTTGATAGAATAAGAGTTTTTGATGCTCCTCAAATCCGGGTAGATACAACGAAGAAATTTGCAAATAAAGTCGTTGCTATCGGCATTTCTACAGGAGGGCCAAAAGCCTTAAAGGAAATATTTATTAAAAATCTTGACCCGTCACTTGCAATATTAGTTGTTCAGCATATGCCTGATACATTTACCGGAGCTTTTGCAGCGCGTTTAAATCAGATTTCCAATTTAAATATCAAGGAAGCTGAAGATAACGATCCGATTATTGAAGGTCATGTTTATATTGCTCCCGGGCATAGCCATATGGAAATTAGGAAATTAAATGGAAATTTTTATATAAAACTAACCACAGGGGAAAAGGTTAGCGGACATAAGCCAAGCGCAGATGTTTTATTTAAGTCAGCTGCCCAAAGCTTTGGAAATAAATCCGTAGCTGTAATAATGACGGGTATGGGCAGGGATGGCGCGGATGGAACCGTGGAGATTAAAAATAAGCATGGTTTTACTATCGCGCAGGATGATAAAACAAGCGTAGTTTTCGGCATGAATAAAGAAGCTATAAGTTTAGGGAGTATTGATTTCGTTCTGCCTCTTGATGAGATAAGCGAAAAGTTCACAGAAATCTATAAAAACAAGTTATAGGATGGAAAAATGGCAGGATATGAATACAAAGATATTTTCTTAGAAGAAGTTGAAGAACAGATCGAGATATTGAATAACGCCTTGCTTGCGTTAGAAAAAGAAAATGATAATATTGATCATCTTCACGCAATCTTCCGCGTTACACATACTTTAAAAAGCTCTGCAGCTTTTGTAGGGTTAAATGACTTGTCTGATTTTGCTCATAAAGTTGAAAGCATGCTGCAAAAAATACTGGATGGAAAAATTGCCCCTGAAAGTGAAATAATTAATATATTGTTTGAGAGTTTTGATACTATTAAAGATTATATTAGTAAGTTTTCTAGAGAAGAGACTTTGGACATTGATTTTTCTGATCTTGAAAATGAAGTTTTAAAAATTATTAAAGTTGAAAGTAACGCGGATGCAGCTAAAAAAACAAAAACAAAATCCGCTGTAACTCCCGCATCAAGTGAAGACGAAGAGGAAGTTGAAGTTATTATTGATTTGGTTTTTGATCAATATGAAATTGATAATTTTATTGAACAAGGTATAAAAAAACTTGAAATTAATAATAAGATGTTTACTGATGCTCAAAAACAAGGCTTAAATCTTTATTACATTAACGTATTTTTACAAGAAGAAGTTAAAATGAAATGGGTCAGAGGCGAGCTTATTAGTGTAAATCTGGAAAGAATAGGAACAATAATAAATTCCATTCCTCATCTGGATGAACTTAAAACTGAAATATTTGAGAGAAATCTTGAATTTGCATTTATGACAGAAAGCTCTAAGGAGGTTGTCAAAGATGCTTGTGATGTTGATCAGGTTATGTTTATAATTACAGAAAAAATCTCCGAAGAATACGTTGGAATAGTTGAACAGGAAAATGTAAACGTTAATGAACAAGAAGATATTGTTACCGTTTCACAGGAAGAAAGCGGCCAAGTTTCGAGTGAAGAAAAAGACGTTTCTGATAAAAGGAAAGCAAAAACGCAATCCGCATCTAATTTACTAAGCCAGTCTCAATCTGTAAGGGTTCCCATTGAAAAACTTGATTCATTATTAAACCTTGTAGGTGAACTTGCGATTGTTAACTCCGGTTTTATTGAGGTTCAGGAAAGAATAAGAAATATTATGGGGAGTAAAGGCGTTGTTAATGAATTAAAAGATAAAATTGAATCTTTATCCAATATCGCAAAATCTTTGCAAGAAGGAATTATGCAGTCCCGTATGGTTCCCATTGGTTTTGTATTATCAAGGTTTAACCGCCTTGTGCGTGATTTATCGCAAAATTTAAATAAAAAAGTTAACCTCGTTATGCATGGAGAAGACACCGAATTAGACAAAAAGATTATCGATGCAATCGGTGAGCCTCTTATTCATCTGGTTAGAAATTCAATTGACCATGGCCTTGAGAAAGAAGAAGAACGTGTTAAGCTTGGCAAACCGGCAAAAGGCACGATTGAGTTAAATGCTTATCAACGGGGAAATCATATTATAATTGAAGTATCTGATGACGGTCAGGGGCTTGACAGGGATAAAATTATTAAGAAAGCTCTTAATGTAAACTTGATAACAGAACAGGAAAGCAGAAGTCTAGATGATAATCAGGTATTCAATTTAATATTTGAGCCCGGGTTTTCCACTAAAACGGAAGTAACGGATTTATCAGGCCGGGGCATGGGAATGAATATTGTAAAGGAAACTGTTGAGCAGCTTAACGGAAATATTACTGTTAATTCCGAAGTAGGCAAAGGCTCGACATTTGCATTATCATTTCCTTTGACCATGGCTATAGTTCCTGCAATATTAACTTCAGTCGGGGATGAGGTTTTTGCAATTCCGCTTTATAATGTTTTTGAAACTTTAAAAGTCAGACCAAAAGAGATAGAAAGTATTGATTTTAAAGAAGTGTTAAGGGTAAGAGATGAAGTTATCGAAGTATGCCATTTAGCTGATTTAGTTGACGGCATTAGTTTGGTTAAAGACCGTGAGGCTGCTGATAAACTCCCTGTTGTTGTTGTTGAATACGATAATCTACGGATTGGTATTGTTGTTGACCAATTAATTGGAAAACGTGAAATTGTTACCAAATCCATAAGCCATTACTTTAAGGATAAGGAACTTGACGGTATCAGTGGCGCTACCATACTTGGCAACGGAAAAATTGCATTAATAATTGACGCTTTTTCCCTTGTTAAAAGGTACAAATCTGATAACGGCAGCAGAAAAATTGCAGACTCTGTAGATTACCGGATTAAAACTAATATCCGGAGGAACGAAGAATTTATGCCAAATGAAGAAACAGAAAAACAAATCCTGAAAAAAATAGGTATAACTGAATGTGAATTTAATTCCATATGCGAATTATATAAAATAGGCATTTCCAATGCGAGTAAAAATATCTCAAAGTTTTTAATGTCGGATGTAGTAATCTCGGCTCCGCTTGTAAGAATTCATAAAATCGATGAATATAAAAAGCATGAGTTTTATTTTGGAAACAACGAATATTTTATATGTGAAATGGATTTTACAGATAATGCAGGTGGCAAATTTATTCTTGCACTGTCCGGAAACAGTGTAAAAGACCTTTTTACTCCAATATTAGGCCTTGACCCCAAACTTGACAGTGAACTTGTTGAATCTTCAATAAAAGAAACAACGAATATACTCGGTGCAGGAATAACGAATACTCTAAGCAACGCGTTAAACCTTTCAATTTATATTTCTCCTCCCACTTTACGTAAAATTGATATGAATAACTACTTTGATAAGTACTTAGAGGAAGTAAAAATAAATAATGAGTACATTTGGGCGATTCTTGCAACAATTATGCTTGACAAAAAAAATCTAGAGGGTAAAATATACATCGTGCCTGATAATAATACGTTTTGTAATATGAAACAGGCAATAAATCAAGATAAAGAATTGCTGAAATTTATTGAAAATGTTATGGTTTAAAAGATATTGTTTTGTATTCGTTTTTCTGTTAGCGTGTAATATGCTTCACGCGCAAACTTATGAATTGCGTAAACAAGCTAGAATTGTTTTTTCAGATAACGAAAAGTATAAAGACCCGAAGATTGATACATCAAAGTGGAAAAAGGTTCAAATTCCTTCAGACCTATATCTAAAAGAAAGTATGAAAAAAGGTGTGGTTTGGTATAGAATAGATTTGGATAATGTAAACGCGCTTTCATCAGGGCAAGATATCTCACTTTATTTTACAGGTATTTCCGGAAAATATACTGTTTACTTTAATTCTAATAAAATTGCACAAGGAACGGGAATATTTGCAGCGGGTAAGAAAATCAACATCCTTAATAAACTTATTAAACTAAAAAATAAAAACTATATTGCAGTGCGGATTGAAAATGTTCAATTCACCGGTATGTCAGGAATATATAACTCAGTATATTTAGATACCAACGAAAAAGTTGCCTCTTATATTTTAAATCAGAAAGCAAAATTTAAACTGCTGTATTTTTTATTAATAATTTTCAGCATAGTATTTTTATTTACGTATAAAAGAAATTTAAAAAATTATTCTTCGTTTTATTTGTCTGCGTTGCTTTTAATCTCCGCGTTATTGATTTTTATAAGTTCTTCATCCGGTATTTCTTTGTTTTCAAACACCGTGTTTTATTTTAAATTAAAATTTATTTTGAAAGTATTGCTGGTTTCATTAATTGTATTGTTTTTAAATCAATTTTATAAATCCGGAGTTAATAAACTAGATACAATCTTTTTTATTATAAGCGCGTTGATATTGCTATTAACAATTTTGATAAGAAGCCTGGGCAGTATTTTTTATATAAAAGCAAGTTTTTTAATTTTAGTATTAATTCCTGTTTTTTATTATTCTATTACACTACTTAACCGTATTGTAAAAAAGGATTATTCTTCTCTGTTGTTTTTTATTGGAATTCTTATTTCCATAATTTATTCGTTCATCATCTATTTTTTCCCTAGTGTAAATAACGTATTGAAAATATTAAACGTGTTTCTTATTTCATTATTCTTTGCTTCAGGGTATTTTTTGTTTTATTTTCAAAAATTCAACGAATTATTTGAAAATAAATATATTCTTGAAAACAGGATTATGGAAAGCAGCATAATCGTAGAGGACAAAAATAAAAGTTTTTCTGATTTAAACGAAGAAATGGAGCTAAGGCAAAGCTGCCTTATTAACGCGCTTGAGATTTCCCGCATTATAAATGAGAAACTTGAATATACACCTATCGATACTCCTGAAATCAAAATTAAAGTTATCAATAAAACTTTAAAATCTTTTTCTGGAGATGTTCTAAAATATTTTAAAATAAAAAACGGTATTAGGCTGTTTTTAATTGATTTTCCCGGAGATGAAATTAATTCGGCTTTTTTTAACTTAATCACCGAATTTGAATTAAATAATTCGTTATCTATAAAAAGCCCATCTATGGTTTTAAATAAACTTAATCAGGTATTCAGCAAATATAACTTTAATTCTTTTCTTACTGCAAGTGTGCTTGATATTAACTTTATAGAAAATAAAATAAAGTATGCAAATGCAGGCGCGCCTCAAGCTATTTTAATAAATGAAGGACAAATAAGTAAAATTGAAAAGGGCGGTACTGTAATCGGTTTAAGCGAAGATAAGTATAAAGACACAAAAATGGAAATACAATCAGATAACGAGATTCTAATATTTACTGACGGGTTGATGCACCTTGTTAGAAAAGAAACGGAAAAGACTTTTGCCCAATATATTTCCCTGGTCAAAGCTGAGGCGCTTTATAAAACTCTATCTGATTTGGTTGAAGAAAATAATGATAACCTACCGGATGATATTCTTCTAGTTAAAGTTAAGATTAAATAATAGTACTTTGAAATTGATTGCGATTTTACCTTAAGCTCCAGATTCCTTTCTTCCTTATCCGTGCCTTTTTTTCATATCTTACAAATTCATCATATCTTGTGCAAAGTTTTCCGCGATATACTTTAACCAATCCTTTAAGAAGTAATTCTTTAAAAAGGCATTTTCCTTTATAATATACATAGGCGAGTATACGTCCGAATTTATCTTTCAAAACTTTTCCTCTACGTTGATATGTAACTAATAGTATAGTTTTACCTTTTATTTTTCTTTTTACGTATAGCATGGCGCGCCTGCCGTATCTTTGTTTATATCCAAAACGGTAGGTGCTGTTTTCCGGAGCATCAACTCCCCAAAACCGGATTTTGTACTTTCTTCCGTTTCTTAACCTGATTTTAATAGTATCTCCGTCATATACCCAGAGAACAACGGCTTTTAGTTTCATTTTTTCATAACTAAATAATAATGTTGAAAACAATGTTAAAATTATTATAAATATTTTTTTCATATTCATATTATAGGTTATTTTTAAAATAAAGTTACGACAAAAAGTGGCGTTTTAGATAAATAATAATAACGGTTTAATAAAATTTTAAATTTTAGTGAAATTTAAAATTTTATACTGTGGCTGCAACGGATGCTGTTGAAATCTGAGAAAGTTCTTCATCAGAGAAAATAAAACTTATATCAAGAAGAATAATCATCCGCTCTTTTAAAGTAATAATTCCTTTAATGTATTCATGGCTGACATAAGAAGAAAAATTA